>JADZEM010000184.1 GCA_020850535.1 Chloroflexota bacterium | reverse complement strand
GTCGCTGCGCGACGCTCCAGTCGCACCAGTGCCGGCCGTTCCCGACGGCCGTCGCGCAGCGACTGAATGACGGTAGGCGGGGACTTCAGTCCCCGACCGCCCGTTCCATGATGCTTCGGGGACACCAATGACGGGGCGCACCGCGCGGCAGACGGATACACTGACCGGGCGACCGGACCAGCAGCACCGGCGGAGAGATCCGCCGCGAGATTCCGTGCGCAGACACGCAGTCTCCCGTATGTAGCGCGCGCTGAGTCGGTTTCATGCTGTTCGCGAGCGAACCGACGGCATGTAACCGGCGGCGCACACACGCGGCCAGAATCGCACTATCCTGGCACCAGACGGCCAACCTTAGCGACCATGCCAGGGTTGGCCGCGAACGCAGGGAAGGCGAGGCGAGCGCGATGAGGCAGCTGCAAGCGCCAGCGATCACGGACACGGCAGAGCGGCACTCATTCCCGGCGCCCGCCGGCGGCCGGTACGTCGCCAGCCGCACCCGCCTCGCGGCCTGCGACGGTGTGTCCCTGCACTACCGCTCCTGGCTCCCGACCGACCGGCCGGTTGCCGGCGCGCTGGTCTTCCTGCACGGCATCGCCAGCCACGGCGCGTGGTTCGCCGAGACGGCCGGCTTCCTCGCGGGGAACGGCATCGCCGTCTACGCACCTGACCGGCGCGGCTCCGGCCTGAGCGGCGGTCTACGGGGCCACACGCCGAGCGTCAGCCAGTTGCTCCACGACCTGGACCGCGTGGTCTGCCTCGTGGAGATCCGCCACCCTGAGACGCCGCTGTTCCTGGTCGGGTCGAGCTGGGCCGCCAAGCTGGCCCTGGCCTACGCCGCCGGGCAGCAGTCGCGGCTGGCCGGGCTGCTGCTCCACGGCCCGGGCCTCTTCCCGAAGGTCGATCTCAGCCCGTTCAGGAAGCTTCGTGTGTTGCTCGGGCGGCTCACGCGGCCAGAGCGCCAGATCCAGATCCCGCTGATCCCCGAGAACTACACCGACGACGAAGAGTACCGCGCGTACATCCGGCAGGACGCCTACCGGCTGCTGACAGCCTCGGCCCGCTTCTTCTGGGAGACGCGCCGGCTGGACCGGGCGCGGGATCAGTACGCTGCCCGCCTGAGCCTGCCCATCCTGCTGCAGATCGGCGAGCGCGACCCGATCATGGACGCCGCCGCCTCGTGCCGCTGGCTCGGCGGCCTCCTGGCGCCAGATCGCACGGCCATCACCTACCCCGACGCCTCCCACACCCTCGACTTCGAGCCGGAGCCGACGTTGCGCGCCTACCGCGCCGACCTGCTGGGCTGGCTCCGACGCCAGATCGCACAGCATGCCGCCGGCGAGGCCGCTTCGGAGGGCCGTCATGGGCGCTGATGGCCCGCGGATCCAGCGGCTTGCCGCGCACCTCGTGGAGCTGCCGTTCCGGTTCAGCTTCGGGCATGCCCTCGCCAGCCGCTCCAGCACCACCAACCTGATCGTGATGCTCCAACTGACGGATGGCAGCATCGGCTTCGGCGAGGGCGTCCCGCGCGAGTACGTCACCGGCGAGACTGCCCAGACCGCACTCGACCGCGTGGCCGACGAGTACGGCCCGGCCCTGCTCGCCCGTCAGTTGCCAGACCAGGATGTGGTCCGCGGCCTGCGCGCCCTCCGGGACGATCTCCACCTGTTCAAGCAGGCGCCCGGGGCCGCGTGGTGCGCCGTCGAGACCGCCCTGCTGGACGCGCTCGGCAAGGCCACCGGCCGTTCGGCAGCCGATCTGCTGGGTGGGGCCGTCCGTGACACGGTGACCTACGGCGGCGTCGCGCCGTTCGCCAGCGGCGCGGCCCTGATCGGCATGCTGCTGTTCTTCCGCACGTACGGCTTCAAGGACGTCAAGCTGAAGCTCGGGCGGGGCCGCGAGCACGATCTGAAGACGGTGCGGCTGGCGCGGCAGATCCTCGGGCGCGGCGTGGAGCTGCGGGCCGACGCCAACTGCGCCTGGACGGCCGATGAGGCGTTCCAGATGGCCGAGCTGCTGCGCCCGTACGACCTGGTGTCCTACGAGCAGCCGGTCCCCGCGGACGACGTCGAAGGCCTCCGACGCCTGAGCGCCGGCCTGCCTGAAGACGTCATCGTGGACGAGTCGCTGTGCAGCATGGCGGACGCCCGCCGGCTGGTCGAGGCCCACGCCTGCACCGTCCTGAACGTACGCGTCTCAAAGTGCGGCGGGCCGCTGGCAGCCCTGGAGCTGGTCGAGCTGGCAAGCCAGTCTGGACTGTTCTGTCAGCTAGGCGCACAGGTCGGGGAGAGCGGTATCCTGACCGCAGCCGGGCGGCTCGTGGCCGCTGTCGCGCAGCCGGGCTTCCGCCATCACGAGGGGGCGGACAACCTGTTCTTGCTCCGCCGGGATCTGACCGCCGAGAACCTGACGGTCAGGCCTGGAGGCCGCGGCGACGCGCTTGCCGGGCCGGGACTTGGCGTACACGTTCGCCTGGACACGCTCTTCGAACTCTCGCAGTCGCACCGCGTCGTCGGCGCATCGATGCGAACCCTGCGCGTCTCCTGAGACGCCGAACGGAGGTTGAGAACGATGAACACCCGACGCGCGACAACCGCTGTGATGGTCACGCAGCTGTGGCGCTGGTTCTCCGACGCTCGGCGCTTCGAGGATGCGACCTACAACGCGACAGTCGCGCAGGAGAAGAAGCTGCTGAGCATCATCCGGGCGCACCGCGACACCGAGTACGGCAAGCGCTTCGGCTTCGGCAGCATCCGGAACATCGGCGACTACCAGCGGAACGTGCCGATCAACACGTATGAGAACCTGTCGCCATACATCGACCGCATGACGGCCGGCGAGCAGAACGTGCTGACTGCCGAGTCGCCGCTGATGTTCGCCACCACCAGCGGCACGACCGGCAAGGCCAAGTTCATCCCCGTGACCACCTCGTCCCTGGCCGAGGTCAACCACGCCGTTCAGACCCACACCTGGCGCGTGCTCGAAGATCACCCGGAGGCCGGGGCCGGCCAGTTCATGGTCACCTCCAGCCGCGACGTGGAGGGCCGGACCTCGGCAGGCATCCCCTACGGCGCGATGTCCGGGTTCGTGGTCAAGCGGCAGCCGTCGCTGGTCCGCAGCCGTTTCGCACTGCCGTATGAGATCGCGCTGATCACCAACATCGAGCTGAAGTACTACCTGACGCTGCGGATGGCGCTGAACGCGCCGCTGACCGCCATCTCGTCCTTGAACCCCAGCAGCATCGTGCTGCTCTGCGAGAAGCTCCAGCAGTACCGCGAGGAGCTGATCCGCGACGTGCGGAACGGGACGGCGAACGCCCTCGGGCCGCTGCCGGACTGGCTGGACCGCGTCGTCAGCGCCCGGCTCGCGCCAAACCCCCGCCGGGCCGACGAGTTGGCCGCCCTGGTCCGCAACAGCGGCGAGCTCCGTCCGCTGGAGATCTGGCCGGACCTGGCCACGGTGCTCTGCTGGAAGGGCGGCACGATGCCGCTCTACTTCCGCCAGTTGCGCCGCTGGTTCCCGAACCTGCCGATCCGCGACCGTGGCTACCTCGCCAGCGAGGGCTGCGGCTCGATCCCGCTGACCGATGCTGGCTCGGCTGGCGCACTGGCCGTCACCACCAGCTTCTTCGAGTTCATCCCCGTCGAGGCGCGGGACCAGGCCAACCCGCCCGTTCTGACGGCCGCCGAGCTGCAGCCGAACCGTGACTACTACATCCTCTTCACGACCTCGGCCGGCCTGTACCGCTACGACATCAACGACGTCATCCGGGTCGTGGACTTCTACCACGACGTGCCGTTGATCGAGTTCGTCCGCAAAGGTCGGGGGATGACCTCGATGACGGGCGAGAAGCTGGCCGAGCAGCAGGTGACGGCGGCGATGATGGCGACGGTCGAGGGCACCGAGTGGGAGGACGCGATTCGGCACTTCGCAGCGGTCCCACAGTTCGACTCGCCGCCCCGCTACGCCTTCTACCTGGAGCTGAAGCAGGATCTCTCCGACGAGCAGTTGCGCGGGCTGGCCGGGCAGATCGATCATGCCCTCTGCACCGAGAACGTCGAGTACGAGACAAAGCGCGAGTCGTTGCGGCTCGGACCGGCCGTCCTGAAGATCGTCGCGCCCGGTACGTTCGACGCCTACAAGCAGGCCCGTGTGAGCGCCGGCGCGCCCGAGGCCCAGGTCAAGATCCCACACCTCACGCCAGACCGTGAGTTCGGAAAGCAGTTCACGGTCGTCCGTGAGACCGACTAGGGAGTGCGATGAACCTCGAAACGGCGCTCCGAACCGCTCCGCTGTTCGCCCCGCTGGACGAGCGTCAGCGCTCCCGCATCGGCGATCTCATGACGATCCGGCGCTTCGACCCCGGCACCACCATTCTCCGTCAGGGGACGTCGGCGGTGGCACTCTACCTGATCCTGGACGGGCAGGTCGATGTGTCGCGCGAGCCGGAAGAGGGCGGAAAGGCGGTCATCCTGGCCCGCCTGGACGAAGGCGACATCTTCGGCGAGATGGCCGTGCTCGACGATGACACCCGGTCCTCGTCGGTGGTGGCCGTCACACCGGTCCGCTGCGCGCTGCTCTCACGCTGGGAGCTGATCCAGGAGCTGCGGCGGTACCCGGAGCTGTCCATCGAGCTGATCCGGGTGCTGGCCCGGCGCATCCGCATCCTGGACGAGCGGCTGGCATCGCTGACGGCCCGCGACGCCACGTCCACGCTCGCCTGAGCCGCCAGCCCGAGCCGCGCCGCTCGCCCCTGGTCTGGTGTAGCCTTCCAGACGAGGGAGATCGGCATGTCGATACGGTTCAAGCTGTGGCTCGGCGCGATGGTCTGCGCCGCCGCCCTGCTGCTGGCGTTGAGCGGGCTGACCGTCCTGCTGGCCGGGCCGGCTATGGCCGTCGCCCCGTCGTCACTGTGGGTGACGCTCCTGCTCGCCAGCACCCTGCTGCTGACCCTCTTCGCGCCCATCGCCTGGGTGCTGGCGCGCCTCGCCTACGCGCCCGTCCGCGACGTGACGCGCACCGCCCGGCGGATCGTCGTCCACGGGCAGCTCGACGGTCGCTGCTTCTACCCTGGCCCACGCGACGACGTGGGCAACCTCGTCGTCATCATGAACGAGGTGCTGGTGCGGTACGACGCGGCGCTGGCGCGCATCATCCGCCTGCGCAGTGCGCCGCCGGCGTGCGGATGCCCACCCCCGAACACGCCGCCCGATCCGGCCGATCTCGTACTCGACCTGGAGCCGTCCGCGGCCAGCGAGGCCACGGCCAGGGCGAGCGCCGGCAGCCCGCCCCTCAGCCCACGAGGAAGCTGAGGCGGACCTGCCGCACCGGGTTGTCGACGTTGAGATCGACCAGCACGATGGACTGCCACGTCCCGAGCGCCATGCGGCCCTCGAAGACGGGGACCACCAGCGAGGGGCTGACAAACGCGGGCAGGACGTGGTCCGCGCCGTGACCGCGCGCGCCGTGCCGGTGGGTCCAGCGGTCGTCACGCGGGAGCAGCCGCCCGAGCGCCTCTTCGAGATCCGGCTCCGAGCCTGAGCCAGTCTCCATCAGCGCCAGCCCGACGGTCGCGTGCGGCGCGAAGACGTTGACCAGCCCATCGCCCAGCGGCCGACAGAACTGTGCGACGGCGGCAGTCAGATCGGTAAAGCGCTGGGCGCGCGTATCGAGAGTGAGAAGCACAGTCTTCATAGGCGGATGGTAGCCGATGCCCGGAATGAAGACCTCGAATTGGTATCAGATTAGCACACTCCTCAGGTCGCTAGGAACTGAGTACATCGGACCGGTACGATAGTGGGTAGGAGCCAGTATCTCCGTAACGGGGGCGGTAGGATGCGCGCGATTCAGACACGCGGCAAAGTCTCCGAAGACCGCAAGCTGACTGTCGATCTTCCAGCCGACATCCAACCCGGCGACCACCGTGTGGTTGTTGTGATCGACGAGTCTCAGATGGACGATCTGGCAGCGGTCGCGCAAACGGGCGGCGCATTTGATTGGCTCCACGATGAGCCCGATCTGTACAACGATGAAGACGGGGAGCGTGTGTGACCGGCGGACGCCCCCTCTCCTGAGGAGACCTCGTCCTGGTGCCGTTTCCGTTCACCGACCTCACCGGGGCAAAGCGGCGTCCTGCAGTCATCGTCGGGCGAATCGAGTCAGACGACTTGCTCCTGGCCATTGTCACGTCACAGGCCGTTGGCCTGATATCACCGTCCAGTCACCCGATGCTTCCTTCGGATCCGGAATTCTCGGCAACCGGCCTTAAGGTGCCTTCGCGGATTCGCCTGGACAAGCTTGTCACGCTGCACCGAGGACTGATCACCAGACGCCTCGGGCGCATTGGGCCGCACACGATGCAGGCGCTGGCTGGCTGCATTCGATACACCTTCGAACTCTAGAATTCACGTACACGGCGGGACAGCATCTGCCGCCGGCGTGGAGGCTCATGGCATGCCCGGCTGGGAACGGCGCACCTATAAGCTCGACGCGAACCACAAGTGGAAGGCCAAGCCCGGCTGCCAGATCTTCGTGGCCGACTGGGGCGCCGTCCGCTTCGACGTGCCGCGCGGCTGGGTGCCCGTGCCGGTCGAGGGCGGCTCGATCAGGATCTGCGACAAGACGCCACCGGACGACGATTGCGCCCTCGAAGTCTCGGTGACGCACCTGGCGCACATCGACTGGTCCGACCTGTCCCTCGCCTACCTGCTTCGCGAGGTCACGCCCATCGAGCAGCGCGGCCCGGTCACCTGGAAGAGCGAGATCACCGACGACACGCGCGGCGATCTGGAGATCGTCTGGAAGTCATCCCGCTGGATCGACCCGAGCGAGCGCCGCGAGGCCCGCTCGTTCATGTGCCTCGCGCGGAAGAACTTCACCCAGGTGCTGCTGACGTTCGACTACTGGGTGGACGACGAGCCCCGCTTCGGGCACGTCTGGGCGAACGTGCTGGAGACGCTCCAGGTGGGCGAGCAGCCGCCCGGCCTGGGTCGGCCGGGCGGCCTCGGGCGCAAGCGCCCCTGATCGGTGCTCGGATCGCCGGTCCTCAGACCGAGGTTGCGAACGGCTTGCCCGGGTCCGGCTGCGGCGTGTTGAACGCCAGGTGCACCGTTGGCTCGCTGCCGCCGTTCCAGTTGCGGTGCGGCACTCCCTTCGGGAACACGATCAGCGAGCCGGGGCCGCACTCGTGCTGCTGGCCCTCGATCTCGATGCTCATGACGCCCTTGAGCACGTAGAAGATCTGATCGACCTCATGGACGTGCATGCCCGCCGGCGAGCCGCCACCCACTGGCGTCTGGATGTAGTTGATGGTGCAGGTGCTGACGCCGGTGCCGTGGTCGATGAGGCCCTGCGAGAGCCGATCGTTCGGAGCCGCATCGAACTTTCCGAAGTCTACGCGGCGGACGTACTCCATGCGCTTCCCCTTCCTACGCGGTGGCTGATAGGCCGATTGTAGCCGGCCCGCCAGTGACGCGTAGCTGGGAGCAGCGTGAGTACACCGCCGGAGAGGCCTCATCATGGAGTCTTCAGCACGGTGTTGGCTTAGCTGACGCGGCGTCGAAGCTGAGGGTCCAGGAAGTCTCGAAGGCTGTCGCCGGTCAGGTTGATCGCCAATACGGTCAGCGTGATGGCCAGCCCAGGAAAGACCGCCAGCCACCAGAGCGGATTGAACTTTCCGACAGCGGCGCCGGCCAGCATCGTGCCCCAGCTCGGCGCCGGGGGAGGAACGCCCACGCCCACGAAGCTGAGCGCCGCCTCTGTCGTGATCGCGATTCCCAACGAGGCACTGAAGATCACCAGGAACGGAGCGACACAGGCCGGCGCGATATGCCGGAACATGATCCGGAACGTCGAGGCGCCCGAGACGCGCGCTGCGTCGATGAACACCATCTCCTTCGTCGAGATGGCCACGGCGCGGATCACTCGTGTGCAGGACGGCACCCGGGTGACCGCGATGGCGACGATGACGGTGTGCAGCCCGGCGCCCATGACCAGCAACAGCATCGTGGCCAGGATCAGCCCCGGGAACGCCAGCACGACCTCCAGGAGGCGTTGGCTGTAGAGATCGAACCGACGCCCGAGGTAGCCGCTGGCGATGCCCCAGATGAGCCCCACAAGATCGCCCAGGAGCACGGCACCGAATCCGACCATCAACGAGGTGCGCGCGCCGTGGATGAGGCGCGAGAGGACGTCCCGACCGACATCGTCCGTGCCCAGCAGGTACTCTGCCGACGGCGGCTTGCGGATGGCGCTGTAGTTCCCGGCCAGGGGATCGTACGGGGCGACCTGCTCGGCAAAAAGCGCGGCGACGATGATGACGAAGAGCACTGCCACAGCCACCACCGTCATTCCCGAGACGCGCTGGCCCCCGAGCCGTGCGAAGAGTCCGCTGTTCGCACGGCCACCACGTGGAAGCGGACCGACCGGGTCAGCAGCGAGCGGCATCCGGGCCGGCGCCGACTCCAGGACGGCGTTCGGTTCGCCCAGCATTGCACCCTCGGACATCACATCGCTCCCCACTGCAAAACTAGTCGTAGCGGATGCGCGGATCAAACCAGCCGTACGCGAGGTCCACCGCCAGGTTCACCGTTGCGAAGATCACGGCGTAGACCAGCACGAGGTTCTGGACGACCATGTAGTCTCGGTCGGCCAGCGCACGCACCAGCGCCGTGCCCAGGCCGGGTACGCCGAACGCCGTCTCAACCGCGACTGACCCGCCGAGAAGACCAGCCAGGATCAGGCCGGAGAGCGTCAGGACGGGCAGCACAGCGTTGATGAACACGTGTCGCCAGATGACCTGCCGCTCGCCAACACCCTTTGCCCTGGCCGTTCTCACAAAGTCGGCATACATGAGCTCCAGGATGGACGAGCGTGTGATGCGTGCCACGTACGCACCCGCCCCGGCCCCAAGTGCAATCGCTGGACCAATCGTCATCTGGAGATTCTTGAGCGGGTCCGTCCAGAGGTAGGCGATCTCAATCGGCGGGCGCCAGGAGAAGTAGAGAACGCCGACGAGCACCACGGCAACGCCGAGCCAGAAGCTCGGGATTGCCAGGAAGAGGGTGGCCAGCAGCCGTGCCACGTGGTCTTGCATGGACCCACGCCGAACAGCACTCAGGATGCCCACGGGAATGCCCACAAGCCAGGAAAAGACGATCGCCATCAGGGCGATCTGCACCGTGATCGGACCACGGCGGGCGAGCAGGTCCGCAACCGTGTCGTTGCGCCAGAACGACCGGCCGAGGTCGCCCTTCGCGACAGCGGCCATCCAGTCAAGGTACTGTGCGTAGAGCGGCTTGTTGAGGCCGAGATCGGAGCGAAAACGCTCCTGATCGGCGGCACTCAGGGAGACGAACGCTTCCTGCCCGAAGACGACGGAGACCGGATCGCCGGGCAGGATGCGCATCACCAGGAAGATCAGCATCGTGATGCCGATGATCGTCGGAACCGTCACGAGCAGCCGCCGCAGCAGGTAGTTGTTCATCGGACCCTGCTACCGGTCGAGCCAGACGGTGTCGTAGCGCGTGACGATGTAGCTGCCGACGATATCGTGGTTGAGCCCCTTCACGTCCTTGCGCCAGATCCGCGCAAGGTTAACCCAGCCGTGCATGAACATCGGACACTCCTGGTCGAGCAGGTCCTCCGCCTCGTGCGCGAGTGCCTTGCGCTTCTCCAGATCGAGTTCCTTGTCGATCTTCTCAAGCAAGGCGTCGAACTTCGGGTTCGAATACTTCGCGTAGTTCTGAGGGCCATCCGTCTTGAACCACTGACTCCAGTAGTCAGACGGATCGTTGATCGCGCCGGCCGGAGATCCCCACGTCAGGTGGTAATCACCCGCACGAACCGTGTCCCAGTACACCGAGGTCTCGACAGGCTTGATGACGGCTTCCAGTCCCAGATTCCGCTTGAGCATGTCCTGGAAGGCCGGTGCGTACACCTCGATGCCGGGCCCGGTGAGACCGCGCAGGAGCAGCACCAACGGCTCCTTGACGCCGTTTTCGAGGCCGGCCGCCGCCATCAGCTTCTTGGCGTCGGCGATGTCGGCATCCTTCTCCGGTCGGTAGCCCGGCAGCTTCAGGTTGTCGTCCCTGTTGGTAGCAAGTGGGCTGCTCGGATGGACCCACCGGGTGCCAACGTTGATGTTGTCCGAGAGCTCGTACACCTTGGCCAGATCCTGGCGGTTGATGGCCAGGTGGACGGCCCTTCGAACGCGGGCGTCGTTGAACGGCGCCTTCTGGGTGTTGAAGGTCGTGGTGTTCGCCCAGGTGACCGGGTTCAGCCGCGCCCCAACGTCGTTCTCACGTTTGAGCGCCTCCATGTAGGTATCCATCGAGACGCTGTCTGCGAAGTCGATCTGGCCGGACAGAACAGCTGTCCCCCGGTCCTTGCCCTCCGGAATCGAGAGGCGCTCCATCCGGTCAACATAGGGCACTTCCTTGTTCCAGTAGTTCGGGTTCTTCTCGAAGACCCACTTGTCGCGCGGCTTGAATTCCACGTACTTGTACGGACCCGTGCCCGGGTAGTCCGCCACACGCCGCAGATCGTTCTTGTTCGCTTCCAGCGACTTCTTGGAGAGGATGACGCTCCATCCGGTCGCCAGCGCCTCAAGGAAGTACCCACGCGGCTCGCTCATCACGAACTTCACGGTGAATGGATCCGGCGCTTCAATCGATTTGATCACCCGGAAGAGTTCCTGACGGATGCTCACCACGCCCTCGGGCGGGGCTTTGCGCCGTTGAAAGGTTGCGATCACATCGTCGGCGGTGAAATCGCTACCGTCGTGAAACTTCACGCCCTTCCGGAGATTGAAGGTGTACGTCGAGCCGTCCGGAGCAACCTCCCACTTCTCGGCCAGGTCCGGAACAATCGTCCGTCCGCCATCATTCGGGTTGAAGCGGATCAGGTTGTCGTACATCGGGGACTGCTGCCAGAGGTTGACGAGACTTGGCGACTGGTCCAGGTCGAAGTGGGCAGGGTCGCCGAAGCCGCCAATCTTGATGACGCCGCCACGCTTCGGATTGGCCTCGGGAGCCTTGATGGTTCCCACGCTTGGCGCGACCGCGGTCGTTGCCGCCGGCTTGGCAGCAGCCGCCTGTGGGGCGGCCGTAGGAGCAGCGGCGGTATTCTCGGCCGGCTTCGAGGCTGCTGGGGCAGCCGCCGGCTTTGCCTCACCCGGCTTGCTCTCGCCCGGCTTCGCCGGGGCCGGCGCCGACTGGCCGCAGGCCGTCAACAACGACAGCGCGGACAGCCCCACACCGATACCCAGGAACCGCCGTCGGCTCAGGGACGCGCTTCGTGATGACCTCGCAGAGCTGGACTGGAATCGCGAATGCATGGGCTTCCCCGCCTCTCTCCACCGATGCGACATTGCACGGACGCCAGCGACTGCCTATTCAGTTGCGAATCAGCCTACTGGTCTGTGATGAAACATGTCAAGTGATCGCATTTCCTCAAGCAGAACGTGACCGACCAGGCTACACTTGCCGCAACAGCGCGAGTCACCCTGAATCGCCGCGGGCCCAGGGAGGTGCGATGGAAATTTGCGCAGTATTCGGTTACATTCCCACCTGAACGCATGTCCCCCCGACAAAAGCTGCGCTCGGTTCGATCGCGTCGCCACGGCTGAATGACCTGCAAGGACGTGCGGCGGACTGCTCGTGCCGGCGGCCTGCCACGGCGTTGAAGAAGAGCAACCCAGCAGATGGGTTCCCGAAAACGGGCTTGCAGAGGACATGCTGAGTCACGAAACATTGCCTGTCCACGTGGGCGGGCCATCGCGGCGGTCCCGCTGAGCGACACGAACATGCAAGGGTTGCGACACATTGCCAGTCGATGTGGGTGGGCCTGAGGCATCTCTGGAGGCGCTGTGGCCGTACAACCAGTCTCGCGGCCGGCTGTCCGAGGCATGGATCTCGGACAGCCCGTCATCGACACCGACATCCATTGCACTGTCCCGAACGCCCAGGCCCTCTTCCCGTACCTCTCCGCGCACTGGCGCGAGTACATCACCATGTCCGCGTTCAAGGGGCCGGTTGACACAGCCTACCCCGGCAACGCCGCGACCTCCGCCCTGGACGGCACGCGACCGCCCGACGGCAGCCCGCCCGGTTCCAGCCTCCAGTTGATCCGCGAGCAGGTGCTGGATGCCTGGAACGTCGAGGTCGGCATCCTCAACTGCGCGTACAGCGTGGACGGCATCACGGCCCCGGACACCGCGGCTGCGATGGCCAGCGCCGTCAACGACTGGCTCATCGACGAGTGGCTGGCGAACGAGCCACGGCTCCGCGCCACCATGCTCGTGCCGATGCGCGTGCCGGAGATGGCCGCCGCCGAGATCGACCGCGTGGGCGATCATCCGGGCATCGTTCAGGTGATGCTGCCGGCCGTGTCGCAGTCGCTGTACGGTCAGCGGCGCTGGTGGCCCGTCTTCGAGGCGATCGAGCGCCACAACCTGGTGGCGAGCTTCCAGTTCGGCGGGGCGTCAGGCTCCCCGATGAGCGCGGCCGGCTGGCCGTCCCACTACATCGAAGAGTATGTGGACATGGCCCCGCTGTTTCAGTCGCACCTGCTGAGCATCATCTCCGAGGGCCTGCTCGACAAGTTCCCGACGCTCCGCCTCTCGATGATCGAGAGCGGGTGGACCTGGCTGCCGGGCTTCTTCTGGCGTTTCGATAAGGTCTGGAAAGGCCTCCGACGCGAGACGCCCTGGGTCAAGGCACTGCCGTCCGAGTACATCAAGGAGCGGATGCGCTTCTCGCTCCAGCCGCTGGATCTCCCGCGCGACCCGGTCATCGTGCAGCAGATCATGGAGCAGATCGACTCCGACACGCTGCTGATGTTCTCGACGGACTATCCTCACTGGCACTTCGACACGCCCGAGGAGGCGCTGCCGGTGGGCCTCACCGAGGCGCAGCGCGGCAACATCCTCTACGACAACGCCGCCAGTTTCTACGGCTTCGGGCGCCACGCCCGCTGAGCGTGAAGCGTGCCGGCCATGCACCCAGCGCGGCCGGCCTGGGAAGGCGACAAGACCCACGTCGCCAGGGAGAAGGGACACACGATGGTAGTGACGCTCGCCCAGTCCAGCGCTGATCGTCGGCAGACGAAGTTCCCCGTCATCGACGGCGACATCCACCCGACGCCGCGGTCGCCGCGCGCTTTGGACCAGTACTTTCTGACGGACGAGTGGCGCGACTTCCACCGGAACGTTGGCGGACGTGGGTTCACCGGCACCAACGTGCCGCGCACCTACCCGAACGCCGCCCGCCGGGACGCCTACCCGCCGAACGGCGGGCCAGCCGGCTCGGACCTCGACTTCATGCGGATCCAGCTGCTGGACGCCTGGAACATCGAGTACGGCATCCTGCAGCCGCTGATGGGCGCGGCCAGCATGCGAAATCTCGAATACTCGGCGGCCCTGTCGAGTGCCATCAACGAGTGGCAGATCCACGAGTGGCTGATCCCCGAGCCTCGGCTGCGGTCTGGCCTCGTGATCCCGTACGAGGACGGCCCGCTGTCGGTGACCGAGATCGAGCGGCGCGGCAGCTATGAGGGCTTCCTCCAGCTCATGTTCGCGATGCGGACCAGCGAGCCGCTGGGGCGGCGCAAGTACTGGCCGATCTACGAGGCGGCCGAGGCGCTCGGCAAGCCCATCGGCATCCACGTTGGCGGCGGCGGCGGCATGCCCGTCTCCGGGGCCGGCTGGCCGTCCTACTACATCGAGGATCACACCGGGCAGTCGATCGCCTTCATGACGCAGATCGCCAGCTTCATCTTCGAGGGCGTCTTCGAGCGGTTCCCGAAGCTGAAGGTCGTGCTGATCGAAGGCGGCTTCGCCTGGGCGCCGTCGATGGCCTGGCGGATGGATGCCGCCTGGTCCAAGCTGCGGGCCGAGGTGCCGAAGCTCCAGCGCAAGCCGTCGGAGTACCTCGCGGAGCACTTCTGGCTCACGACCCAGCCGATGGAGGAGCCGCCCGTCCCGCATCAGTTCGTGCAACTGTTGGAGCAGGCCCCCTGGCTCCAGGACAAGCTGATGTTTGCGACGGACTACCCACACTGGGACTTCGACGCACCAGACGCCTGCCTGCCGCTGACCGACCTGCCGGCCGGCTTTGAAGAGGCGCTGATGTGCGGCAACGCGCGCAAGCTCTACAACCTGCAGCCGCGCGGCTGAAGAACGATCTCAACAAGCCCCCGCGCGACAGGCGCGGGAACAGGGGAGCGTCGCTACTCCACGGCAACGGCTTGAGGGGCATGGCGGGAACAACCGTCAGGCCTCACGTGTCAAGTTGAGCGCAGCGAAACATCTCACACGCTGGAACTGAACGACTGGGTGTGAGATCCTTCGCTACGCTCAGGATGACAGTCACGCTCGGGTTGACAGTCACGCTCGGGTTGACGGCTGCGCCCGGGATGACAGTCACGCTCGGGTTGACAGCTGCGCCCGGGATGACAGTCGCGCTCAGGATGACAGTCACGCCCGGGATGACAGTCGCGCTCGGGCTCACGGTCACGCTCGGGCCGATCACAGTGGATGCCGCAGGCGTCGCGGCGCCGAATACTCTGACCTGCGAGGAAGCATGGCGAAGTACATCGTCGGGACGGTGGACGAGATCACCCCCGGCACCAGGAAGATCGTGGATGTGGGCGGCCGGTCGGTGGGCGTCTACAACCTGCATGGCGAGTTCTTTGCGATCTTGAACCGCTGCCCGCATCAGGCCGGGCCGCTCTGCCTGGGCAACGCCTACGGCTTCCTGAAGTCCGGCGCGGTGGGCGAGTATGAGTACAGCCGCCCCGGCGAGATCGTGCGCTGTCCCTGGCATGGGTGGGAGTTCGACGTGCGGACGGGGCAGTCCTGGTTCGACCCGGTCCAGGTGCGCGTCCGCCGCTACGACGTGAGCGTCACACCCGGCGCAGAGCTGGTGGCCGAAGGCGCCGACGAGACCCTGGTGGCCGGCACGCCACCCCCGCCGAATCCTGGCACCACGCCGGCCGAGGTCGCAGCGGCCACCGGCGACGCCGGCGAGACCGAGCCGGGCATGGAAGGGATGCTGAAGGGGCCATACGTGGCCGAGACGTTCCCCGTCTCCATCGAGCAGCAGTACGTGGTCGTGGAGATCGGCCGGTGACGGCGTCGTGTTCGCATGAGTAAGCTGCCGGCCTTCCCGTACGGCGCGGTCTACTTCCGCAAGTCGAACCCGCCCGCCGAGGATTGGGCGCGCGACTACGAGCTGGCGGCGGAGGATGGCAGCACCATCTTCCGCCACTGGTTCATGTGGAGCGCCATCGAGGTTGCCCCGGGCGTCCTCGACTGGGCGGACTACGATCGGCAGCTCGATCTTGCCGCCGCCAACGGCATCAGCACGGTCATCGCCGAGTTCATCACGGCAGCGCCGGAGTGGGCCTGGCGGCAGTTCGCGCATGCGCGCTTCACGGACAAGGACGGGAAGCAGGCGCACAGCACCTACAGCCACTCCTGCGCCGTGGGCGGCTTCCCGGGCCTCTGCCTCGACAACGAGGTTGTCCGCGAGGCGGCCGAACGGTTCCTGCGGGCGCTGGTCGAGCGGTACCGCGAGCACCCGGGCCTGGGCGGCTACGATATCTGGAACGAGTGCAACATCCCGCCCGCCTACTGCTTCTGCCCGGCCACGGCGGCGCGCTTCCGCGCGTGGCTCCAGCAGAAGTACGGCGAGGTTCGCACGCTGGCCCAGGCCTGGCGACGGTACAGCATCGCATCCTGGGAGGACGCCGAGCCGCCGCGCACGCTCGCGCCATACCCGGACGTGCTGGACTGGCTCCAGTTCCGCATCGACAACGCCTACCGCCTGATGCGCTGGCGAGCGGACCTGATCCGGTCCCTCGACGGCGTCCACCCGGTCACGGCGCACGGCGTCGCGCTCTCGATCTCGAACATGGCTGACGGCGCGTGCCACGAGTGGCGGGCCGCCTCCGAGGTCTCGACCTACGGCTTTACGTGGGTCGCCTCACGGCGCGGCAACCAGCCCTGGAAGCAGTGGCACGCCGTGGACGTGGTCCGGGCCGGCTCGCGCGGCAAGCCGTTCTGGCACGCCGAGGCCCAGGCCGGCCCGCTCTGGATGCAGCCCCAGGTCATCGGGCGGGAGCGCGAAGATGGCCGCATCACCGACCCTGAGGACATCCGCCTCTGGAATCTGACCTCGTTTGCTGGCGGCGCGACGGGGCTGCTCTACCCGCGCTGGCGGCCGCTCCTCGACGGCCCGCTGTTCGGCGCGTTCGGCGCCTACGGCATGGACGGCTCGCGGACGCCCCGCTCCGAGATGCTCTGCCAGATCGCGCAGTGGGCGGCCAGCCCGCAGCAGGCCGATCTGTGGGCCGGCCGCCCGGTGCGCGGCGAGATCGGCATCGTAGTGGTGCCGGAGTCGCAACTGTTCTGCTACGCCCAGCAGGGCAGCACGGACCTCTACGCCCAGAGCGCGCGCGGCGCGTACAGCGGCTTCTTCGAGATCGGCCTTCAGCCCGACTGGGTGCTGATCGACCACATCGACGAGTACGACATCCTCTACCTGCCGATGCCCGCGATGTTGCCCGCGTCAGTGGCCGTGCGGCTGAAGGAGTGGGTGGCGCGCGGCGGCACCCTGATCTCGGAAGGGTGCCCGGGCTACTTCGGGGACAACGGGCACGTCGGCACGATCCAGCCGAATCACGGCCTGGACGAGCTGTTCGGGGCGAGCGAGGCCCACGTCGAGTTCACGCCCGACCTGCTCGACGGCCTGACCGTCGCCGTTGGCGACTACACCCTGCCCGGTGGCGGCTTCCTCCAGACCTACGAGCCGACGACTGGCACAGCGGCCGGCGTCTACGCCGGGCCAGCGGCCGGGCGGTACGCCGAGGGCCAGGTCGCGGTGGTGGATCACCAGTTTGGCGGCGGACGAACGCGTCTGATCGGCACGTTCGTCGGGTACGGGCAGTACCGACAGCCGGGGCTGGCGTTCCAGGCGCTGGCCGAGTGGGCCGGCGTGGACCCTCACACGACGGTCACCACCGACCACGACAGCGACGCCCGGATGGTCGTGGCGCGTCTGCACCAGAGCCGCCGTTCGACGTTCCTCTGGGTGCTCAACCACAGCCGCCGGCCGACGAGCGTCAAAGTCGAGCTGAGCGAGCGGCACGGCCCATACTGGTCCGTGCGGCCACGGTGGGGCGAGGGCACGGCCTCCGTGAACGGCCAGACGGTGACGGTCTGGCTGGACGGCCGCGACGGCGCGATTCTGGAGCTGCGGTAGCCGAAGCCGCCCAGGGGACGGCCCTCACCGGCAGATGCCCCCTCACCCCCAGCCCCTCTCCCTCAAGGGGAGAGGGGAGACGAGCAGGACGCCGGCGGCCCGTCCCCTGTGTGCGGGTCTCACAGTCTGGGAACGAGCGGTTCTCTCACTCCGCCCCCCTCTCCCCTTGAGGGAGAGGGGCTGGGGGTGAGGGGTTTCGTCAGCCTACTTGTCCATCCACAGCTCGGTGGACATCACCAGGGCCTGCCCGAACGGCGGCTGCCACCCCTTCAGCGACTTCTGCGTCGCGATGACGCCCTGCCGCCGCCAGATGAAGCAGACGTAGCTCTCGTCGGCGACGATCTCCTGCGCCTTCTCGTAAAGCTCCTGGCGCTTCGGCAGCTCATAGGTGGTGCGGCCGGCGTCGAACAGCTTCTCCAGCTCCGGGTTGTTGACGCCCATGTAGTTGCCAGGACCCTTGTCCGCAAACCGATACCCGAGCACGATGTCGGGATCGGGGCGGACGCCGCTGAGCAGCGTGCCCATCTCGAAGTCGCCGGCCAGCGTCTTCTGCACCCAGGCCACGCGCTCGGACGGGCGGATGGTCATCTTGATGCCGACCTTCTCCAGCATCTGCTGGTAGGCCTGCGCGTTCTGCTGGTCCTCGGGCCGCGAGATGATATCGACGGTCACCTCGAAACCGTTCGGCATGCCAGCCTCGGCCAGAAGCTGCTTCGCCTTGTCAGGGTTGTAGTCAAACCTGGGCAGCTTGTCGTTGTAGCCGATCTGCCCGGGCACCAGGTGGTAGTAGTTGGCCTCGCCGATGCCCGCCCCGAGCGCCTTCGCCAGGGCCTCGCGGTCGATGGCGTAGTTGACCGCCTGCCGCACCTTCTTCATGCCGTCGCCAGCGAAGCGCGCGCCGGGGCGGGCGTTGAAGGCGATCATGTACATCGTGGCGTTCCACGGCATCCGGGTGATCTGCAGCTTCGGATCGGACTCGACGGTCGGCACATCGCGTCCAGCCACGCCGTTGATCAGGTCGTAGTCGCCGGTCCGCATCGCCACCAGGGCGGCGTTCCAGTCCTGCTGATACTTGCAGACGACCTCGTCCATGTACGGCAGCGGCTTCCCATCCGCGCCCTGCTTCCAGTACTGGTCGAACTTCTGGTAGACCACCTGGCTGCCCGGCTTGTACTCGGTCAGCTTGAACGGCCCCGTGCCCACGGACCCCGTCGCGATGCCCTGATCGCCAACCTTCTCGGCCCAGGTGGGGGACATCATGCCGCCGACGTTGTCGGCGTCCGCCGAGAGGTTCACGAAGAGCGTCGGGCTGGGCGTCTTCAGCTTGAGCTTGATGGTGTTCGCATCGACGACCTCGACCGTGTCGATGCCGGCCGTCGAGATCTTCGCCGACGACTTCGGGTGCGTCATCATCCGGTTCAGGTTCCACTTGACGGCCTCAGCGTTGAAGTCCGTGCCGTCGTGGAACTTGACGCCCTTCCGCAGCTTGAAGATGGCGGTCAGCGGGTCCGGCAGCTCCCAGGACTCGGCCAGCCCCGGCTTGACCTCCCAGGCCCCGGTCTGCGGGTTCTGATCGAGGCGGGTCAGATAGTCGTAGGTCAGCACCATGTCGATGCTGTTGGTCTGGGCCGTGTGCGGATCGAGTGTCGGCCACTCGTTCTGACGGTGCAGCTTCATCGAGCCGCCACGCTTGATGTTGGCGTTCGCCTGCGGCTTGGCCGCCTCGGCTGGCTTCGCGGCCTCCGCCGGCTTGGCCGCCTCGGCGGGCTTCGCGGCTTCGGCAGGCTTGGCGGCTGCTGGCGCCGCCAGCGCCGGCGTTGGCACCACGACCTGCACGGCAGCCGTTGGCTTCGCAGCGGCCGGCGCTTCCGTCGGCTTGGCCGCTGCTGGCGCGGAGCCGCCGGCCGGCGCGGAAGCCTGCTGCCCACAGGCTGCCAGCAGACCGGTTCCGGCAGCCATCAGCCCGAACTTGAGCATCGTTCGACGAGAGATGGTCGACGACGACCTGAACATGCCTGCACCTCCACTGTGCCTGGCCCTTCGTATCGTCAGACGCCGCCCGGGTATGCCACAATCGTTTGTGCCGCCGGGTGACAGCGCTCGCAACGGGCCTCGTGCCCGCTTCCGTCGAACGGTAACGGTCCCCTCGTCCGGTGTCAAGAACTCCCCAGCAGGCCGCTCCAGTGCCTTGACGTTCCGCGCGGCCGGTCCCTACCATCGATTCAGCGAGGACATGCTGCCACGTCGGTAGTTCTTGGGTAGCTCTTGCTCAGCGGATCGTCGTCTAGATCGCGCAGCCTATGACCGCCACTGCTGGCGGATCAGTCTCGTCATCGTGGAGAGAGACGCATGGCGTACCTGCCATTTGCGCCGGCCGATCTGGCACGGCGCCTTGTGAGCTGACCGGCGATGTGGATGTACGTCATTCGGCGCTTGATCCTGATGGTCCCGGTCGTCTGGCTGGTCTCGGTCATCGCCTTCAGCATCATCCTGCTGCTGCCGGGCGATCCGGCCCTGGCGATCCTCGGGCCGGAGCGCGCTCGCGACACCGTCGCCTACCAGGCGATCCGCGCCGAGCTGGGCCTGGACCGCTCGATTCCCATCCAGTATGTGAGCTGGGTCTCCAAGATGCTGGTGGGCGACTTCGGGAACTCGGCGCACTACCAGCAGCCCGTGACAAAGCTTGTCGGCTCCAGCATCTCCCCAACGGTGCAGCTCGCCCTGATGTCGATGATCGTCGCGCTGATCATCGCGCTGCCCATCGGGATCATCTCGGCGGTCAAGCCCGGCTCGTGGCTCGATGTGATCGGCACGACGCTGGCGCTCTCGGGTGTGGCGATCCCGAACTTCCTGCTGGGGATCCTGTTGATCCTGCTGTTCGCCCTGGTGTTGCGCTGGTTTCCGGCTGGCGGGTACGTCCCGTTCACCGAGAACCCTGGTGAGTCCCTCAGGCTGATGCTGCTGCCGGCGTTCGCGCTCGGGACGGGTCTGGCGGCCGTCCTGATGCGCCAGATCCGCAGCGCCATGCTCGAAGTGATGAACCAGGACTACGTGACCACGGCTCGCTCGAAGGGATTGAACACCCGAGCGGTGGTGCTCCGTCACGCCCTGATGAATGCCCTGATCCCGGTCATCACGGTGGTCGGCGTGCAGGTCGGCCGGCTGATGGGCGGCACCGTGGTGATCGAGACGATCTTCTCGGTGCCGGGCATGGGCAAGCTGGCCGTCGCCGCCATCTTCTACCGCGACTTCCCCGTGGTGCAGGCCGTCGTGCTGCTGATGGGCACCGCCATCCTCTTCTCGAACCTGATCACCGACCTGCTGTACGGCGTGCTCGACCCGCGTGTGAGGTACGACTAGATGGCACAGGCAGCCTCGCTCCCCGAGTCCACGGCTGGCGTACCGGTCGTGCCGGCCGGCCGTGCAGACTCGACCCGGCTCCGTGGCTTTCGCATCTTCATGCGGCGATTGCTCAAGGTGCGCGGCGCGGGCCTGGGCCTCGGCGTCCTGCTGCTGCTGGTGGCGATGGCGCTCACGGCCCCGCTCATCTCACCGCAGGATCCCGTGCGCCAGGATCTCCTGGCGACGCTCGATGCGCCCTCCGCGAAGCACCTGTTCGGCACCGACGATCTCGGACGTGACGTGCTCTCACGGGTGATCTACGGCTCACGCGTCTCGCTGATCGTCGGCCTGATCTCGATTGGCGTGGCCCTGTTCGGCGGCGTACTGGTCGGGCTGACGGCCGGGTACGTCGGCGGGCTGGTCGACGACATCCTCATGCGGGTGATGGACGCGATCTCGGCGTTCCCGTCGCTGGTGCTGGCGCTGGCGATCACTGCCGCGCTCGGAGCCGGCATCGAGAACGCGATGATCGCCATCGGCATCGTCTACACGCCCCTCTTCGCGCGCCTGATCCGCAGCCAGGCGCTGACCATCCGCGAACTGGACTACTGCCTCGCGGCGCGGACGCTCGGTGCGGGGCCGCTGCGGATGATGTTCCGCCACATCTGGCCGAACGCCACCGCGCCGATCATCGTGCAGGCCTCGTTGTCGGTCAGCTCGGCCATCATCGTCGAAGCGTCGCTCTCGTTCCTGGGTGTCGGGATCCTGCCGCCCACGCCCTCGTGGGGCTCGATCTTGAACGACGGCTACAAGGTGCTCCAACTGGCGCCGTGGATGGCGATAGCGGCCGGCGGCGCGATCTTCGTGACGGTGCTCGGGCTGAACTTCCTGGGCGACGGCCTCCGCACGGCGCTCGATCCCCGGATGTCGCGGCGCGGCGACTGACGAACTGGGAGACGCCGGTCACCCCGCCCTCAGCCGCACACCGGTTGAGCCGCGGACAAGAGCGACATGGCGCAGATCGGCAGCGCCGAGCATCGCGTCGAAGTTCCTCTGTTGCGCTGTCGTCCCGAGCTTGCGAAGGACCTCGCCCGCCGACGCGAACGTTGACGGCCAGCGGGTGAGATCCTTCACGTTCCTCGTTCCTCGGTCCGTTCAGGATGACACGTATAGTCCAGCACGTTCGCGCGGCCCTTCAGGTACCTTCACGTCCCGCGTTCCTCGGTCCGTTCAGGATGACACGGCTTCTTGCGCACAGCACGGGGATCGCGTTCGTCCTTACTGAGCATTGCTACTGAGCATTGGCCGTCGCCGAGTGCGTGCAGGGCGCGTGTTCGCAGGTGGGCTACCATCGGGGCATGGTGGAGTCGTCCCCAAAGCCGATCCTGGTCGGCGCGAGCCTCTCGCTGAGCGGCCGGTTCGCCGTGCAGGGGCGGCAGGCGCATGACGGCCTGACGCTGTGGGCCGAGCACGGGAACAAGGCAGGCGGCATCATCGTCGAGCCAGGCGAGCCGCGACGGCCGATCCGCCTGGTCGTCTACGACGACAGTGGCAGGCAGGCTGACGCTGCCGCCAACACGCGCCGCCTCATCAGCGAGGACCGCGTCGATCTGCTGTGTGGGCCGTACTCCAGCGTCCTGGCGCTGGCTGCCGCCGAGGTGGCCGCCGAGCAGGACGGTACCCTCTGGAACCACGGCGGCTCGTCCGACGCGATGGTCGCGCGGGGCTGGCGGCACGTCGTGAACCTGCTCTCGCCGGCCACCGCCTACTTCGCGCCACTGCTGGATATCGCGGTGCAGAGCGCCCACCGGCCGATCCGGCGGGTAGCGCTGGTCTACGGCGCACGCGGAACGTTTCCGGCAGCGGTGATTGGCGGTGCGGAGGCGCACGCACGACGGCTGGGCCTCGAGGTGGTGCTACAGGCGGCCTACCCGAAGGAGCCTGACCCACTCCGCGCGCTCGTGCGGCAGATCGCCGATCTTGAGCCGGACATCATCCTCGGGGCTGGCGTGACCGAGGCCGACATCGCGTTTGCGCGAGCACTGCGGGCGCAGGCCGTCCAGGCAGCCGTCGTCGGGCTGGTGGCGGCCGGCGTCCAGGCGTTTGCGGATGCGCTCGGGGCAGACGCGGACGGCTTCTACGGTCCGAGCCAGTGGGAGCCGACACTCCAGGATCGGCCAGAGATCGGACCGACGTCATCGGCGTTCGCGGCAGCGTTCCGAGCGCGCTTCGGGACTGCGCCGGACTATCCGGCCGCGCAGACCTACGCGGCCGGGCTGATTGCGGGTCACTGCATCGGGGTGGCCCGCTCGCTGGACGACAAGGCCGTGCGCGCAACGGCCGCTGCCCTCGACACCAGCACCTTCTACGGCCGCTTTCGCGCCGATCCGCGTACCGGCCAGCAGATCGGGCATCAGGTGGTGGCGGTGCAGTTGCAGTCAGGCCGCAAGGTCATCGTCTGGCCGCGCGAGGTCGCTACGGGCAGCATCGCCCTCCGCTGACCGCGTCACCGTCGGGCCAGCATCGGCCGCGCCGACCGTGCTAGCATCGACGGCTGGTAAGCCGGCAGCACTGACCGCTGCCGCACGGAGGATCCAGGTGGAATACCGCGCGTTGGGAGACACCGGGCTGACGGTCTCGGCCATCGGCTTCGGCTGCTGGGAGATGGGGAACCCGGGCTACGGCAGCACCGACGACAGCGAGGTCATCGCGGCGGTCCATCGCGCGATGGATCTCGGCGTGACGCTGTTTGACACGGCCCCGAACTACGGCTTTGGCGGCTCCGAGATCGTCCTCGGAAAGGCGCTGGCCGGCCGCCGCGACGACATCATCCTGGTCAGCAAGGTGGGGATCACCTGGGATCCGGTCACCTTCACCGCCAAGTTCGATGGCCGCTACTCCACCATCAAGCGCATCAACGAGGAGAGCCTGAAGCGGCTCGGCACGGATCACGTCGACCTGCTGCTGATGCACTGGCCCGACCCTGAGACGCCCATCGCCGAGACGATGCGGGCGCTCGAAGAGCTCAAGGCCGAGGGGAAGACCCGGCATATCGGCGTCTCCAACTTCACCGCCTATGAGCTGCGGACGGCTAAGGGCTTCGCGCCGATCTGCGCCAACCAGGTCGGCTACAACATGTTCGACCGGCGCTGGGAACGGGAGATGATGCCCACGGCCCAGGAGATCGGCGTCGGCATCATGGCGTACGGACCGATGGCGCACGGGCTGCTGACGGGCACGCTGCCCCGCGAGAACGCCTTCGACGAGAAGGACTGGCGGCGGAACGGCCTGCTGTTCGGGCAGCGGCTGTTCGGGCCGAACCTGGGGACGAACCTGGATGTTGTGGACAAGCTGGCTGCCGTGGCCGCCGACCTGAACACGACACTGCCACGCATGGCGCTGGCCTGGGTGCTCAAGAACCCGGCCGTCTCGGTGGCGCTCTCCGGCTGCCGCTCGCCCCGCGAGATCGAGGAGAACGTCGAGGCGCTGAACCTCGCACTGCCACAGCGCGCCCTCGACGAGATCGACGAGATCCTGAAGGGCGCGGCCGGCCAGACCGACGTGGTCCCCGGCCGGCACCATCTACCGCCGGTGGCGTAGTCTCGTCCGCAGTCTAGAAGGCCCTCACCCCCCGACCCCCTCTCCCGGTGCGCGGGAGAGGGGGAGACACGCGCGACTGTCGTGCCTCCCCCTCTCCCGCGCACAGGGAGAGGGGGTCGGGGGGTGAGGGCCTGGTCCAGGGGTCGGGGGGTGAGGGCCTGGTCCAGGGGTCGGGGGGTGAGGGCCTCCCTCCCTACCGTCCAGACACGCCGTGCTGCGCCAGATCCTCGCTGCTCAGCCCGTTGCGGCGGATGATGTCCCGGTACAGGTAGGCGCTCGGCTTGGGGCGGCGCTCCTGCGTCTCGAAGTCCACGTAGACCAGCCCGAAGCGCGCCGCCGTGCCCTCGGCCCACTCGAAGTTGTCCATGCTGGTCCAGTGGACGTATCCGCGCAGGTTGACGCCGGCCTGCATCGCCCGGTGGCACGCTTCCAGGTGGCGGATCAGGTAGCGGGGCCGTAGCTCGTCCTGGCCGTCAGGCTCGGGGATGCCGTTCTCGGTCACCATCACCTCGCGCCCGCTGGACGGCGGCGCGGCTGCCAGCAGCGCCCGCTCAAGCCCCTCCGGGAAGATCTCCCAGCCAAGCTGGTTGCGCTCGACCTCGTGGAACTGCTCGCGGCCGAAGCCCAGCCGGGCCGCCCGCAGCTCGAAGCGGTCCACCTGTCGGGTGTAGTAGTTCACGCCGACCCAGTCCTCGGTATCCGCGAGCCAGGGGATCCTCGCGCCAGTGCCGAGCGGCGGGACCAGCCGGCCGGTCCGCAGCGCAATCGGGAACGCCTGGTTCATCCAGTGATTCCGCGCCCGCGCCAGCAGACGATCCGAGCGTCGGAGCGGATCGTCCGGGTCGAACAGCCGCCAGTGGTGCGCCACACCGATTCTCGCATCCGGCTGCGCCTGCTTCATGGCGTGGTAGGCCCGGCCGTGCGCCAGCGCGAGGTTCCGCATCGCCGTGAAGCAGCCGCGCAGGTCGTTCGCGCGGTTCGGCGGCCAGAGGCCGAGGATCCAGCCCTGCGAGGCGTAGACCCCAGGTTCGTTGATCGTCATCCAGTAGCGGACGAGATCGCGGTACTCGTGCACGACGCGCTTCGCGTACCGTGCGAAGCGGCCCACCGCCTCCCGATTGAGCCAGCCGCCACGCTCGGCGAACCAGATCGGGTTCGAGAAGTGGTGCAGCGTCACAATCGGCTCGATGCCGTGCGCCCGCAGCGATTCCAGCACCTTGCGGTAGTGGTCGAGTGCCTCATGGCTCAGCTCGCCAGGGCGCGGCTCGATCCGGCTCCACTCCAGCGAGAGGCGATGCGCCGTCTGCCCGAGGCCGCCGAGCATGCGGAAGTCCTCGTCGAAGCGGTTGTAGTGGTCGCAGGCGAGGCCGGACTTAAACGGGACGCGTCCAGCTTGCTCGGCCGCCCACCAGTCGTTGTTGTCGTTATTGCCTTCCACTTGATGGGCAGCGGTGGCCGATCCCCACAGGAAGCCGGCCGGAAAGATGCGCGGCGCAGGAAGCTGACGAGATTGCTCGGTACTCACGGCGTCCGCAGATGCATGACGCGTACCGTGACGGCCTGCCAGCGGCGGCGGGCTGCCAGCAGCAGCCAGACCAGCGGGACCGGCGCCAGCACGGCGAGGTGCAGCACCACCACGTAGGCGGCGGCCAGCCCCGGCTCTGCGCCGAAGCTGTCCACCAGCAGCGAGCTGACCGGCATGTGAAACGTGCCGACGCCCGCTGGCGCACCGGGCACGGCGAACGCGAAGTTGGCGACGCCCACCGCCGCAAACGGGATCGTCGGTGTGGTGATCCAGCCGAAGGCGACCAGCAGGCAGTAGTAGGCAGCGGCTTCGGCGGCCCAGGCCAGCACCGAGAGCTGCGCGGCGCGCGCCAGCAATCGCGGACCCCGCCGATGGGCCGCGCCGGCCGCCTGATCGAGCAGACGGCGTGGGCTCCAGACGGGGGCCGTCTGGGCAGCGTCGGTCGGCGGCCTGCCGAGATACCAGCTCGCGATGGGGATGGCGAGCAGCGTCGGCAGGTAGATCGCCATCGCGCCCATCCCGAGCGTCAACGGCCAGCCGTCCACGCCGTCCAGCAAGGCCGCCGCCGTGATGAACGTCCCGAAGATCAGGCCGTCTACCAGCCGCTCCAGCAGCTCAGCAGCCGCCACGTCGGTCAGCCTGACGCCCGGCAGCCGCACGGCGAGGAACACCTTGACCGCGTCGCCTCCGCGCATCGGCAGACCGAGGCCGGCCAGCGCCGCCGAAATGCCCACGCCCAGCAATTGAGAGGTCGGCAGGGGCGCGGCCGGGGCCAACAGGACGCCCCACCGCACGGCCCGCAGCCAGAGGTTGACACAACCGAACAGCAGCACCGGGATCATCCACCAGAGCGCCATCCCGCTGAACGCGCTTCCGACCTCGTTGAAGTCAAGGCGGGAGATGAAAGCCGCCGAGCATCCCAGCCCGAGGGCCGGACCGGCGAGCCGAACTGCACGGTGATTCAGCAGGCGGTGGAAACGTCCCATGAGCGGTGGCTGCGCCCCTGCAAAAATGGTCCCAGACTCGGCCAGGCGTCTGTTAGAAAGAGAACGACGGCCGGCTGGATCGGAGGATGCCTCGGGAGCGCCGATCTGCGCCAGCCGGCAAACTGTAACGGGCGTCCGTCGCACCTGTCCCGGCCGCAGACCCTTCCAGAGTATCGTGGCACCGTCTCTGCATTGTGCGTGACGGAATCCATCTCTGGCTCGCCGTCTGGGGGCGACTATGGCACGCGCAAATCTCCTGCCGAAAGCGATCGGTCTCGGCACCTGGGGGCTGGTCACGCTCCCGGTCTGGGGCGCCGTGGTCGCGCCCCTGGCTCTGGCGTGGCTGGTCCTCGCATTCAACGCCTACTGGCTGATGCGCTCAGCCATGCTGGGCTTCGGAGCGATTGTCAGCCTGATCCGGCTGCGTCGATCTGAGCGCACCGACTGGCACGGCCTCGTGCAGCAGCAGAGCGGCGTCGACCAACTGCACCATCTCGTCATCATCCCGACCTACAGAGAAGAGGACGCGGTGCTGTCCGAGACGCTCGACCATCTGGCCGCGCAGGACTTTCCGCGCGAGCAGATCGCCGTCGTCCTCGCCTTCGAGGCGCGCGATCCTGGCGCGGCAGCCCGCTCGGCGCGCCTGCTGGCCCGCTACCGGCCGCGGTTCGGGCAGATGTGGGCGCTGTTCCACCAGATCCAGCCCGGCGAGGTCGCCGGCAAGTCGTCCAATCTGGCCTGGGCGGCCCCGCGCGCCCGCTCGTTGCTCCGGCGACGCGGCATCGACGTGGACCGCGTGCTGGTCACCATCTGCGACGCCGACTCACGGCTCCACTCGAAGTACCTGAGCGCCCTGGCCTACTCCCATCTCTCCGATCCCAAGCACGCCGACCGTCTCTATCAGCCGGCCCTCTTCTTCCATGCGAACCTGGATCGCCTGCCCCCGCCGCTCCGCGCCACCAACAGCGCCTACTCGGCGTGGTCGCTGGCGCGGCTGGCCCTCGGCTCGCGGCTGGTGCTCCAGTCCACGTACTCGCTGCCGCTGGCCCTGGCGCATCGGGTGGGCTACTGGGATGTGGATGTCATCTGCGAGGACTCGCGGATCTGCTTCAAGGTGCTCCAGCACGTCGGCGAGAGCGCCCGCGTCCGCCCGATCTACCTGCCCGTTCTCTGCGACGCCGCCGAGGGCGCGACCCCCTGGGAAACCATTGTTGCCCACTACCAGATGATCCGACGCTGGGCCTGGGGTGCGTCGGACGTGCCATACGTGGTGCGCGGCGCGTTCGGGCAGGGCGGGGTCCGGGTGCCGCTCGGCCCGACCATCGGGTTCATCGAGGATCATCTGACCTGGCCCACGCACTGGTTCCTGATTACGCTCGGGACCAAGGCGCTGCCGTTCCTTGCGCCGGCTATCGTGGCCTCACCAGACGGCGCGGCGTTGATCTCGGCGGGCGGCTTCCTGCTCTCGCTCTGTCTGCCGTTCATCATCATCGCGGCGACCATCGACCTGATGCTGCGCGGCGGCCCGAAGGATCTCGGGGAGTGGCTGGGCGAGCTGATCGGGTGGGCGCTGATGCCGGTGATTACGCTGGTGCTGACCTGCCTGCCGGCCCTGGACGCCCACACGCGGCTGCTGTTCGGGCGGGGCCTTGGCTACAAGGTGACGCCGAAGTTCGCACGGTAGAAACGCACCCTGCACCGCGATACTCTCATCACTCTCATCGGGTACGGCGGCGAGCGCGCGGGCGTCGGGCGCATCAGCCCGGTCGCAGCGCCTCGCGGCGGCCTGAGGCGTGGCCGCTCGCCTGAGACTCCCTGGCAGGACGGGCGCAGCGGCAGAGCTTTGAGACAGCAGTGTCGCAGTGCCGACACAGCTCTCTGACCGAGATGTCTGTCGTATTTTCACGTAGTGGCAAGAACCGCTACGATGTCGGCGTTCAACATCGCAAGGTCTTCCCAGCCGCCAGTCGGGATGTGTCCCGGCGGGCGGACGCCCGGGCTGACGATCGCAACCGTGTGCTGACCGATGCGGCAGGAGTCGATGGCAACCGCGACGATTGAGCCGACGCCACGCCGGTCCGCGGGTGGCATCTCCGAGGCACGAGACGCCGCCGTCGTGATGTGGCTGGCGTTCTGGACCATGATGGTCTCGGTGAGCGTCGGGCTGCCCTGGGATGCCTCCTGGCACATCCGGAATCGGTTCGAGACGCCGTTCTCGGCGCCCCACCTGCTCGTCTACGCGACGACCGGCCTGACCTGCGGCCTGGTGCTGGCTCTGCTGACGGTGCGCCGGCTGCGCCGCCCGTTCGGGGAGGCGTGGCGCGTGCCGCTCTTGCCCATCCGGATTCCCGGACCGCTGCTGCTCGTCGCGGCCGGCCTGCTGGTGCTGGCGCTCGGGGCCGCGCTCGACGCCGTCTGGCATACCGCGTTCGGCCTGGACGAGACCCGCTGGTCAACCCCGCATGCGATGATCGGCTGGGGCTGGGCCTTGGCGGCGTTCGGGTTCGTGTCGGCGCGGCTGGCGCTCGGGAAGGAGCGGCCTGTCCGCTGGTGGACCCGGGCGTTTCTGGCGCTGGTGCTGCTGGGGTTCTCCGCTGGCCCGATGCTCGGGCCCTTCCTGAACAACCACTCCGTTGACAAGGTGCGGCTGATCGCGGCCACCCCGGTGCTCCAGGCCCAGGCCGAGTACCAGCACACCGTTCGCATCTACCTGGACTGGCAGCTCGTGCGTACCAACGCCCTGTTCGTCGTGCTGGGGAGTCTGTGGGCCGGCCTGATCGTGGGCGTCTTGCGGGCGCTCGATTCGCGCGCCCGGTTCTTGCTGCTGCTGGCAGCCTTCTGGACCGTGACCTCGGCCCTGCGCGACTGCGGCACGGCCACCCGCCTGGGCATCCCGCTGACGCACTACGTCTGCTGGGCGCCGATCCCGCTCCTGCCGGCCGTGGCGGCGTGGCTCGGGGTCGGGCGGGTCTCGGCTCGGCGCGATGTCGCGGCAGGACTGGCCGGGGCCGTCTTCGGGCTGTGCTGCCAGTTGATCTGGCCGTCGCCCGGCCCGGTGCTCGGATCGGTGCTCGGGCCGATCCTCGGAGCGGGCGCCGGCGCGCTCTGCTGGCTGGCCGGCGAGCGGCTTGCGGAGACGGTTGCGGCGGCATTGCTCGCGCCATCCCAGCGTCGCTGCGCGATCATGGCCGTCGTCGCGGTCGGCGCGCCGCTGGCAACAGGGGTCGCCGATCTGATTCTGCGAAGCCAGACCCCCTGGGGATAGCCCCGCGCTCACAGATTCGGCCCGATGGACTGATATACTGCCGCCGTTCCGCGCGGGGAGCGCGCTCCTGCCCCGGGCAGGCCCGCTCCCCTTTGAACGCCCCGAACGGAGTCCGGCCGTGCAGTCCCGTCTTCAGTTCCTCAAGCAGTGGATGCGGAACCCGCGCGAGATGGGCTCGATCACGCCGAGCTCGCGCTTTCTGACGCGCGAGCTGCTTGGCCAGATCGATTTCGAGCGCGCACGCTTTGTCGCCGAGCTTGGTCCGGGCACCGGGGTGTTCACGAGGCCGATCCTCGAGGCGCTGCACCCCGAAGGCAAACTCCTGGCCATCGACACCAACCCGACGTTCGTGGAACACCTGCGCCGCGAGTACCCTGACCCACGGCTGACGGTCCTGGAAGCCTCGGCGGAGCAGATCGACGTGCTCACCCGGGAGGCCGGCTGGCCGCGCGTCGACGCCGTTATATCGGGGATCCCCTACTCGCTGCTGCCGCCCCCGCTCATCCGCTCGATCCTCGACGCGGCCCGGCGCAGCCTTGGCGACCACGGCCTGATGGTTGGCTACCAGTACTCGAAGATGCTCCGGCCGTTCCTGCTGGACGCGTTCGGCAACGTCCACTACCGCTCGGTGCTACTGAACTTGCCGCCGGCCGTCGTCTACACGTGCCACGTCGGCGGGGCCACCCACTAGCCGATGTCGTCATCGCTTTCGGAGGCCGAGGCCCGCGCGCCGCTGGCTCCTGCCCGCGTCCTGCCCGCCATCAGTCTGACCTCGGGCGCGTTCGGCCTGCTCCTGCTGGTCTTCCTGCTCTCCGGCGCCAGCGGCCTGATCTACCAGGTGCTCTGGCAGCGACAGTTGGCGCTGGTGTTCGGCGTCAGCGCCTACGCGACGGCCACGGTGCTGGCGGCGTTCATGGCCGGGCTGGCGCTCGGCGGGTACGTGGCCGGACGCGTGGCGGACCGGGTGCGCTCGCCGCTGCTCTGGTACGGCGTCGTCGAGATCCTGATCGGCGTGACCGGCCTGCTGACACCCATCGCGTTCGCCAGCCTGCAAGAGGTCTACGGGCCGCTGTACCGGACCGTCGGTGGGAGCGCCCTGGCCCCGGTGCTGCGGTTCGCCATCGCGTTCGCCGTCCTGCTGGCGCCAACCGCCCTGATGGGCGCAAGCTTCCCGCTGGTGGTCAAGGCCGCGCTCGGATCGCGCGACGACGGCGGCCGGGCCATCGGCCTGCTCTACGCCATCAACACGTTCGGAGCCGTCGTCGGCACGCTGGCAGCCGGCTTCCTCTTGATCGGCGAGCTGGGTGTGCGCGGCTCGATTGGGACCGCCGCCGCCCTGAACGTCGTCGCTGGGCTGCTCTCGGTGCTGGTGAGCCGGCAGGCGGCCCAGCCCGCCCAGGCCGCCGACGCGCCGCACGCCGCCGCGACAGCCGACGTACGCTGCCCGCCGACGCTGCTTCGCCTGTTGCCGTTCCTCCTGGGAGTCTCCGGGTTCTGCTCGCTGGCCTACGAGGTCGTCTGGACCCGCCTGCTGGTGCTGTTCCTGGAGACCACCACCTACGCCTTCACGGTGATGCTGGCGGCGTTCCTGCTCGGGATCACCCTCGGGAGCGCGGCTGTCAGCCCGTTCCTCCGACGTGCGAAGAACGGACCGCTGGCCCTGGTGGCGCTCCAGGCACTGGTAGCTGTCAGCTCGCTGCTGGCGCTCCAGGCGTTGGCTCGCATGGAGCCGCTGCTCGTGGCCCTCGGGTTTGCGACCGAGGAGGGGCCGTCGATCTTCGCGATGGGCGTGCTGGCGTTCACCGCCATGTTCCCGCCGGCCCTCTTCCTGGGCATGAGCTTTCCGCTGGCGGTGACCCTCTTCACGGCCGGCGGCGAGAGCGTCGGGAAGCGGCTCGGCTCGCTGTACGCCGCCAACGTGTTCGGCGCGATCTTCGGGGCGCTCTCAGCCGGCTTCCTGCTCGTGCCCACGCTCGGCAGCAACCTCACCCTGACGCTGCTGGCCGGCCTCAACGTGCTGGCGGCCGTCCTGACGCTCGCCGCCGACTCCTGGACCCCGACGCGCACGCGCCTGTCGGCGGCGCTGGTGGGCCTGCTGGTGGTCGGGGTACTGGGAGCCGCCGCGCCGCGCGCCTACGCCGACCTGCTGGCCGCCCGCTTCCCCGGCGAGCGGATCCTCTGGTCGGAAGAGGGCCTGGAGACGACCGTCACCATCACCCGTGACCGCGACGAGCACCTGGCGATGTACATGAACCACCATCACCAGGCGAACGACGCCGACTGGATGGTCTTCTTCCACCGGATGCTCGGGCACCTGCCGATGCTGCTCCACCCGCAGCCGAAGCAGGTCCTGGTGGTCGGCCTGGGCGGCGGCGCGACGGCCGGGGCCACCACCCGCTACGACGGCGCACAGATCACCGTGGTCGAGCTGTCGCAGAGCGTGGTGCGGGGCGCGGACTGGTTCCGCGACGTGAACTACGCCGTCACCGAGCGCCCGAACGTCACGATGCTGGTGGACGATGGCCGCAACCACCTGCTGGTCGGCGGCCACACCTACGACGTGATCACCGCCGATGCGATCTGGCCGACCCACGCCGGCAGCACGAACCTCTACTCCATCGAGTACTACCGGCTGGCGCGCCGCTCGCTGAACCCCGGCGGCCTGATGCTGCAGTGGGTCAACCGCGATCTGCCCGACGAGGATCACAACCTGATGATCCGCACGTTCCTGCAGGCGTTCCCGCACGTCAGCCTCTGGTTCGACGGGAGCCTGCTGGTCGGGTCGGACCAGCCGTTGGACCCGGCACTGCCCTGGGTGGATCGCCTGTTTCAGCAGCCCATCGCCCGGGCCGCGCTGTCACAGGTGAACATCCGCTCCGGCGACGACGTCCGCAAGATGTACGTCGCAGACCGCGCCACCCTTGAAGCGCGCGTCGGCCCCGGCCAGATCATCACCGACGACCGCCCTCGCCTGGAATACTCCACGAAGTTCTCGTCGAACAGCGGCCCACGCAAGGGGCTCCAGGAGCCTGCCCGCCAGCGGCCAACCCCGACGGCCCAGCCGCGCCGCCGCTGATACCGGCGTCTGACGCCGCGCCCCCAATCCCCTGCCTCACTCGCCCCGCCTACTGCCGACTCGAAGGACACCGACGATGCCGTCTGTCACGCTCAAGAACGTAGAGCCGCCCCTGGTTCTCGCCATCGACGTGGGCACCACCTCCGTCCGCACCGAGATCTACGACCGGCGCGGGCGCGACGTGCGCGGGACCGGCATGTCCGCCGAGACGCCGCTCCAGGCGACCGCGGCCGGGGCCGCCACGCTCGACGCCGATCGGGTGTTGGACACGACGCTCGGCCTGATCGACAAGACCCTGGCCGTGCTGGCGACCGTTCACGGCGGGACGTTTCGGATCGACGCCGTGGCGATCTCCACGTTCTGGCACAGTTTCCTGGGCGTCGATGCGCAGCACCGCCCGACCACCCCGCTGCTGCTCTGGGCCGACTCTCGCGCCCGCCAGCAGATGCTGCAACTACGGTCACGCCTGGACGAGCGGGCGGTCCACGCCCGGACCGGCTGCCTCCTCCACTGGAGCTACTGGCCGGCCAAGATGCTCTGGCTCCAGCAGACGATGCCCGATGCCTGGAAGACCACCCGGCGCTGGGTCTCGTTCGGGGAGTACCTGCATCTGCGGCTGCTGGATCGCTCGGTCTGCGGCGTCTCGATGGCCTCCGGCACCGGCCTGCTCGACCAGAACGCCCAGAAGTGGGATGACGAGATGCTGGACGCCATCGGGCTGGACCCCGGCCGGCTGCTGCCGCTGACCGGCCAGGGCGTGGCCGTTGGCAGCCTGCGCGACGAGTACGCCCGGCGGTGGCCGGCCCTGGCGGAATCCCAGTGGCTGCCAGCCGTCGGCGACGGCGCGGTCAGCAACGTCGGCAGCGGCTGCGTGACCCAGGAGCGGATGGCCCTGATGGTCGGCACCTCGGCCTCCCTGCGGGTGGCGTGGCGCGGCGAGCGCACCCCGATCCCCTGGGGCGCGTGGTGCTACCGCGTGGACGAGCACCGCTTCGTGCTGGGCTGCGCCGACTCGAACGGCGGCAACCTGTTCGCCTGGCTCAGCGAGACGCTGCAATTGCCGTCCGGCAAAGAGACCGAGCAGCAGCTTTCGCAGATGGCCGCCGATGGCCACGGCCTGACGGTCCTGCCATTCATCGCGGGAGAGCGCGGCCCGGGCTACGCCGCCCACGCCCGCGCCGCGATCCTCGGGCTGACCCAGGCCACGAAGCCCATCGAGATCCTGCGAGCGGGCCTGGAGAGTGTGGCGCTGCGCTTCGCCCTGATGTACGGCATCGTCACCAGCGAGCTGCCGGCCCCACAGCAGGCGATTGCCACGGGCGGCGCGCTCCAGAAGTCTCCCGCCTGGGCGCAGATCGTGGCCGACGCCATCGGCCGGCCGCTGGTGGCCTCCGGCGAGCGCGAGGCGTCGAGTCGCGGGGCGGCGCTGCTGGCGCTTGAGCGGCTGGGCGCCATCGACAACGTCGAGACGTGGCCCACCACGCTTGAGGGCACTTACCAGCCGGATCCTGAGTCGCACGACCTGCTGATGCGGGCGCAGAAGCGACACCGGCATTTCTACCAGCGGCTCGTGGTGGACGAGCAGCCGGCCTGACAGGGAGGATCCATGCGTCACAGGGAGGATCCATGCTACGCGTGACCGGTGGTCAGATCGTCGAGAGCAGCGGCGCGCCGATCGCGCTCCGAGGGACGTGCGTCGGCGGCTGGATGAACATGGAAGACTTCATCAACGGCTACCCAGGCTCGGAGCACGGGCTGCGGTCGGCCATCACCAGCATGCTCGGCACGGCCAAGGCCGAATTCTTCTTCGAGCGGCTGCTGGATCACTTCTTCACCGAGGACGATGTCGTCTTCATGAAGCAGTGCGGCGCGACGGTGGTGCGGCTGCCGCTCAACTACCGCCACTTCGAGCAGGACCGCGCACCGTTCCAGTACGTCGAGGACGGCTTCAAGCGGCTGGATCGGGCGATCCGCTGGTGCGCGAAGTACGGGCTGTACGTCATCCTCGATCTGCACGCCGTCCAGGGGTGGCAGAACACCGACTGGCACAGCGACAACGCCAACCGCCACTCGCTGTTCTGGCAGCATCCACACTTTCAGGATCGGTGGGTGGCGCTCTGGGAGCAGTTCGCGCGGCGCTACCGCGACGAGGAGTACGTGGCCGGCTACAACGTCATGAACGAGCCGGTCAGCAACGTCTCGGACGGCCGCCTGAGCGACGATTACACGCCCGACTGGCCGAACATCAACCGGCTCTATCGGCGGGTGGTCGACGCGATCCGCGCCATCGATCCGGACCACATCATCTTCCTGGAGGGCGACTACTACAGCCGCCTGTTCGACGGCCTCGAAGCGCCGTTCGCGCCGAACCTCGTTTACAGCAGCCACAACTACACCCGGGCCGGCTTTGGACCGGGGCCGTACCCTGGCGAGCTGATCGGCGGGTACTGGGACCGCGCCTACCAGATCGAGCGGGTGGACGAGGCCGAGGGCACGGTCTTCAGCAAGCGCCACAACGTCCCGCTCTGGGTCGGCGAGTTCGGCTCGATCTACAATGGCCCGCCCGACGAGAACCCGTACCGCATGCAGGCGATGGCCGATCAGATCGACATCTTCAACGAGCGGGGCATCCACTGGACGACCTGGGTCTACAAGGACGTGGGCGTCATGGGCTGGGTCCACCTCGACCCGCGCTCCGAGTACATGCAGCGGCTGAAGCCGGTCCACGAGGCCAAGCGCCAGCTTGCGGTGGACTTCTGGATGCAGTGGCTGCCGTCCACGCCGGCCAAGGATCTCGTTCGCGAGCTTGCGCGGCTGGCCGAGAACGCCATCGACGATCCGAGCGTCGATCCGGCCGGCGCCGAGCGCTACCTGGGGCAGGCCGCCCTGGCCGGGCACATCGCCGCCCTGATGCAGCCGGCCTACGCCCGCCGCTTCGAGGGGCTATCCGAGTCGGAGATCGACCGGGCGCTGGAGTCGTTCGCGTTCAAGCAGTGCCTGCCGCGCGAGGAGCTGCTGGCGGTACTGAGACCTCGCCTGACCTGCCCCTGAGCACCTGACGAACGCATCCACGCTTGCAACCGGGCCACAGACAGCCGGGTCAGCATCTAGCGTGCAAGTTCCCAGGTCGTCGTGCAAGTTCCCAGGTCGTCGTGCAAGTTCCCGTGTCGTTGTGCAAGCTTCCAGGTCGTCATGCGAGTTCCCATGTCATCCTGAACGGACTGAGCTTGCGAGGGAAGTGAAGGATCTCACCCGCTGGCGCGACACGTGATGGTCAGCGGGTGAGGTCCTTCGCCACGCTCAGGATGACAATTGCGTCTTGCACGCATTGCACAAGCTGCTCGTTCCCGCGACGATGGCCGCGTGCGCGGCAAGCTGATGACCATTGCGTCGTGCACGCGTTGCATGAAGTACCGACTCTCGCAACGACGGCCGTGTGCGAACGTGTCCAGCCCATTGCCCTTGAGGGAAGGAGTTGTGGATGCGGGGTACACTCGACCGGACACCCGGAAACCGACACCGGCGCGGAGTCCTCTCATGATCGTCGATTCGCACTGCCACGCCTGGCGCTACTGGCCCTACGAGCCGCCCGTCCCCGACCCCGAGTCGCGCGGGACCATCGAGCAGTTGCTCTGGGAGATGGATCGGAACGGCGTCGACAAGGCCGTGGTGATCTGCGCCAGGATCGAGCACAACCCGGACAACAACGACTACATCGCCTATCAGGCCCGCCGATTCCCGGATCGGCTCTACCAGTTCGCGGATGTGGACTGCCGCTGGTGGGAGACGTACCACCAGCCGGGGGCCGCCGACCGGCTGCGACAGGCCGTCCACCGCTACGGCCTGCGCGGGTTCACCCACTACTTCGATCCGCAGGACGACGGCTCCTGGTACCTTTCCGACGAAGGGCTGGCGTTTCTCCAGGCCGCCGTCGACCTGAACCAGATCGCCAGCTTCGCGATGCCGGCCCGCCTCCAGCCAGTCCTGCGGCAGCTTGCCGAGCGCTTCCCGAGCCTCCACTTCCTCTGCCATCACATGGCCGGCGCGCGCCTCGCGGAGGGGCCGGACGGCGGCCAGGGACTGCGGGAGATCGTGAAGTCGGCGGCGCTGCCGAACATCCACGTCAAGCTCTCCGGATTCCACTACCTGAACCCTGTCGGGTGGGACTTTCCGCACGCCGCCTGCCGACCGGTCGTCAAGGCGCTGTACGAGCATTTCGGGCCAGAGCGGCTGCACTGGGGCTCGGACTACCCGGTCCTGCGCAAGGCGATGACCTATCAGCAGGCGCTGGAGGCCGTCCGCACCCACTGCGACTTCATCGCATCGGCGGACCTGCGCCGTATCCTGGGCGACAGCCTGTACGATCTGCTGGAGCGGCACGGGTCAGCCTCAGGCTGAGCTACTCAGGCCGCAGAGGGGCACGACCATGACCACCGCGACGGTGCGGCTGACGATGGCGCAGGCGCTGATCCGCTACCTCCAGCAGCAGTACGTGGAGCGGGACGGCGTCGAGCAGCAGTTCTTCGCCGGCTGCTTCGGCATCTTCGGGCACGGCATCGTCGCGGGGATCGGGCAGGCGCTCCAGCAGTCGCCGTCGTTCCGCTACTACCAGACCCGCAACGAGCAGGCGATGGTCCACACGGCCGCCGCGTTCGCCAAGACCAGGAACCGCCTCCAGACCCTGGTCTGCACGTCGTCGGTCGGGCCGGGCGCGACGAACATGGTCACCGGCGCGGCCACGGCGACGATCAATCGCCTGCCGGTCCTGCTGCTGCCCGGCGACATCTTCGCACGGCGAAACGTCGGGCCGGTGCTCCAGCAGTTGGAGTTCGAGGCCTCGCAGGACGTCTCCGTCAACGACGCGTTTCGGCCGGTCAGCCGCTACTGGGATCGGATCAATCGGCCGGATCAGTTGCTGACGGCGCTGCCGGCCGCCATGCGGGCCCTGACCAGCCCGGCCGAGACCGGGGCCGTGACGCTGGCGCTGCCCCAGGATGTCCAGACCGAAGCCTGGGACTACCCGACCGAGCTGTTGGGCAAGCGGGTCTGGCGCATCGGGCGGAATCGGCCGGACCGGAGCGCCCTCGAACGCGCCGCCGCCTGGATCCGCGCGGCGCGGCGGCCGATGATCGTGGCCGGCGGCGGCGTGATCTACAGCGAGGCGACGGACGCCCTGCGCCAGTTCGTTGAGGCCACGGGCATTCCGGTCGGCGAGACGATGGCCGGCAAGGGGGGTCTCCGCTTCGACCATCCGCTCTGCCTGGGGGCCATCGGCGCGACCGGCACGCTGGCGGCCAACCGGATCGCCGCTGACGCCGACCTGGTCATCGGCATCGGGACGCGCTACTCCGACTTCACCACGGCCTCGAAGACAGGGTTTCAGAACCCGGACGTGCGGTTCATCAACATCAACGTGGCCGAGTTCGACGCCGCCAAGCACGGCGCGCTGATGCTGGTCGGGGATGCCCGCGCCACGCTGGACGAGCTGGGCGCGCTGCTCGACGGGCACGGCGTCGAGCCGGCCTTCCGCCGGCGGGCCGAAGCGCTGCACGGCGAGTGGGAGGCGGAGGTTGAGCGCATCTACGGCATCCGTCACCAGCCGCTGCCGAGCCAGGGCGAGCTGATTGGCGCGGTCAACGAGCACGGCGACCACGATGCCATCATGGTCTGCGCGGCCGGCAGCCTCCCTGGCGATCTCCATAAGCTGTGGCGCACCCGCCACCCGAAGCAATACCACCTGGAGTACGGCTACTCCTGCATGGGCTACGAGATCGCCGGCGGTCTCGGGATCAAGATGGCTGCGCCCGACCGCGAGGTCTACGTGATGGTCGGGGATGGCAGCTACCTGATGCTCTCCTCGGAGATCGTGACGTCGGTGCAGGAGGGCATGAAGCTGACCATCGTGTTGCTCGACAACGACGGGTACAAGAGCATCGGGGCGCTGAGCCGGTCGCTCGGGCAGAGCGGCTTCGGCACGCGCTACGCCTTCCCGCACGAGGGCAGCCTGCCCGGCGATGAGCTTGCCGACCACGTTCAGCGCCTGCCGGTGGATCTCGCCGCCAACGCCGAGAGCCTCGGGGCGCAGGTGATCCGCTGCTACACCTACGACGAGGTGGTAACAGCGCTCCAGACGGCGAAAACGAACACGCGCACAACGGTGATCTACATCCGCAACGACCGCCTTGAGGGTGTCCCTGGCTACGACTCCTGGTGGGACGTGCCCGTAGCCGAGGTCAGCGCGATGCCCGAGGTGCAGCAGAAGCGCCGCGAGTGGGAGCCGATGCGGGCGAAGGAGCGGCTGTTCCTCGGCACCGAGTAGGACGTTACCATACTGGATGTGACGGGTGTGTCATCCCGACCCCATTCGGCAAGCTCAGGGCAAGCTACGCGAGGAACGAGCGGAGCGGAGGGATCTTCCTCGCAGGGGTGTCCAGGGGAAGATCCCTCGCCTGCGCTCGCACGCTCGCTCCGCTCGGGATGACGGGTACGACGCCGCCTTCTGCGTGGTGGAGTAGTAGCCTCATCAGGGCGATTGCACGATCGTTGGTGTACCCGAAGCATCATGGAACGGGCGGTCGGGGACTGAAGTCCCCGCCTACAGTCACACCGTCGCTGCGCGACGGAC
>JADZEM010000183.1 GCA_020850535.1 Chloroflexota bacterium | reverse complement strand
TCGAGCTGGTGCTGACGGCGACGGACGGCGGCGGGCGGGTCGGCACGGCCAGCGTGCTGGTGCGGCCGCGGACGGTGAACCTGACGCTGGACACGTCGCCGAGCGGGCGGCAGGTGGTGCTGGGCGGCGAGCAGGCGACCGCGCCGATGATCCGGCAGGCGGTGGTCGGGGCGCACCTCGTGGTGCTGGCCCCCTCCCCGCAGAACGGCGCGACGTTCGTGTCGTGGTCGGATGGTGGCGCAGCGCAGCACGAGATCGTGGTCGGCGAGACCGACGCCACCCTCACGGCGGTCTTCAGCGATGCCCCGACACCCACACCCAGCATCACCCCGACGATGACCGTCACGCTGACGCCCAGCGTCACGCTGACGCCGAGCGTCACGGTCAGCGCGACACCCACGCTGACGCCGACCGGCGCGGCTCAGACGCTCACGCCGACGCCGACCGCGACGGCCGGGCCGCCGGCAGCCACCCGTACGCCGACGCGCACACCGACCCGGACCCCTACCCGCACAGCGACACCGCGCCCGACCGTGACCCGAACCCCAACGCCGACCGCCACGACGGGCATCGAGGTGAGCGCCTGCTCGCCACGGCCGCCGGTCCGCCTACGTTCCGGGGTGACGCCCGACGGCCGGCTGCAAGTTACGGTGACAGCCGGTCGCGGACCGTTGCGGAGCGTCCGTTTCGGCACGGACGAGCGGCCGATGGCCAACGCGGTCGTCGATATTCCCGGCGTGGCTGGCAGCTTCAGCAGCGCGTACTCGCTCACAGCGCCGGCCGGCCAGACCGAGCTCACGTTCCTGGTGGATCGCCAGCAGGCCGGCCAGCCCGTCACGGTCCCGATGATCGTCACGGACGACTGCGGTATCTGGCAGACGTTCGTGGGGGCTGGCCCCGGCGCTGGCTGGTAGGGATTGCAGAAAGCGCGCGCGAACAAGCTCGACGCGAGGCACGAGGTGCGCCCGAAACCGGGCGTACCTCAATCTCTTCACAACACTGCCTGTGGCTGAGGACAACCTGAACCTGACATTGTTGTCCTAGCAGGCGGGAGCGGCAGTGGTCGTTTGGGCCTGTGCGCTGCACGAACAGCTACCTGAGGGATACATGCTCCAGTCCTCGGTACGTGAACGCGGACACTGGGCCACGGCCCGTTCCGCCGCTCACGCTCCAGACCCGCGGTGCGATCAGGCGGCGGCTCGGCACGTTTATGCGCGCGCGCTGCTTGTGACACGCCGGCGGCGCACAGTCGCTCGCTGTGCCTTTCGGGCGTCGAGCTAAGTCATCCGTCGATCCACGTGCTCGCCGGGCGGTCTGGCCGGCATGCGCCTGCGTATGCCGCCGGCGTGTGGCGCGGTACGGCCGGCGTCCATGAGGCTCCGGCGCCGTGCACGAGGCCGCGGTGGCCTCCCAAACCTGTTTGGGGAGTGCCGCGCGTCGAGCGCACCGCATTCGAGCGGAGATCCTGACTCCTGCGATTGACGGCTCGTGCCACGGGCTGGGCCACACCTGTTCGCGGACATTGGCTTCCGAGCTGCGAGAACTGCTTGCCGTCGCGCCTATGCAGCGTGCATGCAGACAGAAAGCAACTTGATGAACCAGCATGTACTCCTTCCCGCTGCTGCGTCTCCGGCTCAGTTGCCACGTGGCGTCCTGCAGGGGAGCGTTGCCGTCGTTACTGGCGCGAGCCGGGGCATCGGCCGGGCGATTGCGTCGGAGCTTGCGGCGGCGGGGGCGGCCGTCGCGCTCGTCGGGCGTTCGGACGGCGACTTGCACCTCGCCGCGTCGCAGATCGAGCAGAACGGCGGCCAGGCGATTCCGGTCATCGCCGACATCACCAGCCGGAGAGCCGTCTCCGAGATGGTTCGCAGGGTCGAGGCCGAGCTGGGCGCTCCGGATCTGCTCGTCAACAATGCTGGGAGGCTCAGTGCCATCGGTCCGCTTTGGGAGATCGATCCTGATGACTGGTGGTCTGAGGTTGAGGTGAACCTGCGCGGCCCGGCGCTGTGCGCCCACGCCGTCCTGCCGGGGATGGTTGCCCGGCGTCGCGGCACGATTGTGAATGTGTCCAGCATCTCGGCAAACATGCGGAGCGGCTTTGACTCGGCGTACACTGCCTCGAAAGCTGCGCTCTTGCGGTTGTCTGCCAGCCTGGCCTCGGAGACGGCGACCCACGGGATTCGGGTATTCGCGGTGCACCCGGGGACCGTCAAGACCGAGCTGACCCATCGCCTGATGGAGACCCCGGAAGGGCGTCGTCATTTCGGGTTCTTCCATGAGCTTAGCGGCAGCGAGTGGAGCGAGCCGGAGGCCGTCGCACGGCTGTGCGTCCAGCTTGCCGCTGGCGATGGCGACCGCCTGTCCGGGTACTTCGTGAATGCCGTCGACTCGCCTACGAACTGGTTCTGGCGGCAGCTCGGTACGCTTGGCGTGAGCTGGCGCGAGCTGTACGCGATGTACTTGCGTCGGCGCGGTCGTGACCAGTCCCGGCGGCCGGCTCAGTCGCAGTTGCCGACCGAGGTGCGCGCGGCCCTGTAGCCGACGCTGCGCCGAACCAGCGCTCGGCCGGCACAAGGCATCAGGCGACACGCTCGCCGACGCCCAGCATGTCGGGTTCTTCGCAGCGCCGTTTGCGCGCAGGCTGATGCGAACCGCCGGGCCGATGTCCGCCCGTCCTCCAGCATGTTCGAAGGCCGGATCGGTCCAACACCGGCGTGCCCGCGCCGTTGCCTGACTGATGAAGGGGGTTCTCCCGTGTCCTGTTTCCGTGTCGCGCACGCGATTCGCGAGCGCTCGCTGCCGCTGATCTTGCCCGCGGCCGTCGCCGCCCTGGGCCTGGCGCAGACTGCCCGCTGGGCGCTCCAGGCTGTGCCAGTGGCATGCCACGCTCGCGAGAACGAGGCACACACTCCCCCACCCTTGACGGATCGGCCCGGACCCCGCAGCGGCCCTGCCGCCAGCCACCCCCTGTCGCCTGATGGCCCCTCGGGCAGCGAGATGCCGACGACGGGCCGTGGCCTCCGGGAGTGCCGCCGGCTGATCGACGACGTCAATCGATCCTGGGCCTCCTGGCCGGGCTCCATCGTGCGAGCGCCCCGCCTGACCGAGCCGCACTATCTCCAGCATCGTCGGCTGCTGTTGACCCTGGTGCTGGCCATCGAGCGCTTCCTGACGACGGCCCAGGGTCTGACGATCGTCGATATCGGTGCTGGCAAGAAGCCGTACTTTCCGTTCTGGGCGTCTCGGGCACGCCACTATGTGGGCGTCGATCTGCCGGGGACGCCGTACTCGCAGGTCTACGCCGCGTCCGAGCGGCTTCCGCTGCGAAGCGAGTCGCTCGACGTGGTCGTTTCCACGCAGATGCTGGAGCACGCGGACGACCCGGCGGCGGTGTTGCGCGAGTGTCATCGCGCGCTGCGGCCGGGCGGCTTGATCTTTGCATCAACGCACGGTGCATCGTACTACCATCCGATCCCGGTCGATCACTGGCGATGGACGCACACCGGCCTGCGGAAGTTGTTCGAGCAGGCTGGCTTTCGGGTGCGCAGTATCGAGGGTACGACCGGGACGCTGACGACGCTTACGACCCTGTTGGCGAGCTACTATCTCGGGGCGGCGCACCGGCTGGGCTGCGAGCGTCTGGCCTCGCGTGCGCTGGCGCCCGTGAACCTCGCGGTGCGGTTCCTGGATGGCGTGGATCGCCGGCCGCCGACCGACGAAGCGCAGCTACAGTGGGGCGCGATGCCGTGGACCTACCTGGTCGTGGCAGAGCGAACGGCCTGAGCGTGAGACGGCCCGAACCTGTGACCGCCTGACTCTGTGACCGCCTGACTCTGTGACCGCCTGACTCTGTGACCGCCTGACCCTGCGTGCAGCGAGCGACCGGCCCGCGCGACGGTTGGTGTGGCGGCAACCCCGCGGCATGCGCCCCTCCGAGACATCAGGTCGGAGGGGCGCATGCTCGCCGGTCTGCGGTGGCGACCCCGGGGTGACTCGAACACTCGACACAGGGTTTAGGAATCAGCTGAAGGCCATTCGGAGCCGTGCGGCGTTGTGCGGGCCTATCTGGTAGTGACTTGGCCAATGGCGGCTGCGTGCGCCCGCCTCCAGTGCCGGACGGGCGCGGTTCCCCCACCGCTACCTGCAGGGAATACCCCGGGAGGTGATTGAAGTCCCACTTGACGAAATGCGGGCAGACTACGCTGACGAGGCACCCCCAGGTACTCCCCGTCGGGGAGGTATGGATGCCAGGGCCAAGTCGTGGCCGACACTTCAGTGTTCATGTGCCGAGCGGGCAGGCACGCGAGTTTGACGTGCTGGCCCGTGCTGCCGGGCTTCATCGCGGCGAGCAACCGCCGGCGTCGTGCGGCATGATGTCCGCAGCAATTTGGGACACGTGCCTGGGGTCTGGCTTGCTCAATCAACACATGCCTGCCACGGGGTCGGCGGGTGGTTGACCCGCACTTTCGCCTGCTCCACCGTATCGTGCGGACGAATCCGCCGACGCTGGACGACTTCACGTCGAACGCTGCCCGCAACCGCCCTGCGCCAGATGATCCGACGCTGCTGGCTGTGTGGGATGGCCTTTCGGTATTCAGCACGCTGTCACAGGCGCGGCGAAAGCGCCGGGTGTCCCCAGGGATCGGGAGCTACGTGGCGGTGCTGCGCGTGCCGACAGATGGATCGGTCCACGTCGAACGCACGCTGGGCGGCGACGGTCATCACACCATCTGGGGGGAGCCTGACGCGCTGTTGGCGCTGGTGGTGTCCGTCGAGTTGCCGTAGGGCGTACACTCTGGGTATGCACTGGGAACTGTGGGATGCCGAGACGGGCAACCTGATCGGCACAGCCGAAAGCGAGGCCGAGGCGCTGGCGCTCGTGCGCGAGCTGGCCGGCAAGGGCTGGCCGGCCGCTGCGTTGTCGCTGATCGTCGAGGACGAGACGCGGCCGGCTGCGTCGCTCCCGCCGGCCCTCACGGGCGCTGCGCTGCTCCAGCGCGCCGAGGCGGCAGCGTCCACGCCGAAGCGCCGTTCAGCCTGACCGCCATCCGCCCACAGCCTGCTGCGTGCGCCGCGGGCAGACGTTCTTGGACGCGTTTTCGGCCCCTCACGCGCGCAGGGCGGCGCCCTCAGCGGCACCAGTCCTTCGCGGCGGACTGACGTCCCGAGCTGGCCGGTGGATTCCATGACGTGCCATGCGGTCTACGAAACCTTGGTGCGTCGGCACGCCGCCCCTTCAGGGCGATTGCATGTTCATTGGTGTCCCCGAAGCATCATGGAACGGGCGGTCGGGGACTGAAGTCCCCGCCTACAGTCACGCCGTCGCTGCGCGACGGACGCAGGGCACGGCTGGGGCTGGCGAGCCTGGAGCGTCGCGCAGCGACTGCAGGATGGTAGGCGGGGCTTTCAAGCCCCGACGCGGCGGCACGACGACATCAACATGCAATCGCCCTGGCCGCCCCTTCGCATTGCTGGCGTCCATGCTGCTCGGTGTGTACCATGCGCGAGAGCATCGACGCTGCGCCAGCGTGTCCGCTGAGACGCTGCGAGCACGAAGAGGGGTGCGGTAAGCCGACCATCCGCAGCGTGGCGCCGCGCAGTTGCCAAAGCGGCCCACGCGCCATCACGCCGGCGGCCGGGACAGGTTCATCACGAGCAGCCGATCCAGAATCTCAGAATCGGTGAGGGTGCGCGGCCAGCCATATGCGTCGAGGACAGCCTCGTCAAGCTTCTTGTGCGCCATGTCGAGCCACGCGGGTCGCTGGTTGTACAGGTTCGTGAGGGTTCGCCGCCTCAGCTCATCGGCGGGCGTTCCGGGTGGGTTCAGCCAGCGCTCTCACCGCTCGTTCAGTTCACGGGCCGCTTCGGCAATAGCCGTTACGCGCGGATCGCCGACCGGCTCCTGGCCCGGCGGCCACGGGAAGAGAAACGTCTCGAAGGTTGATGTTGGCGTGTAGCGCGGATCGTCGCCAACACCCAGCCACGAGCACATCTGAAGAGTCCATGCTTCATGAATACGCGACTGTAGTACGCCGAAGAAGTCGTCATCATTTCGGGCGAAGACAATGAGGTGGCTGTCGGCGAGGGTGCTTGAATCGAGCCAGACGAGAAGGCGATGGCGGCCCACACGCGCTGTTCCGAGGAATCGTGCTAGCCCGGTCAGCGCGGCGCGCATGGCCGGACGCGGCTCCATGTGAATCCACCATCGGTCACGATAGGCTGCGCGGCGCTTCATGAGACGCACTGGCTTGACGTAGGTGACGATGTGCTGGAACGGAAGCTCGTAGAAGGCCGCGTCGGCCTCGGACATCGACGTTCCGAAGGAGCGCTTTGTCCTGCCGGACACAATGCTCTCGCGGGCGCGCTCAAACCAGTACGTCACGAGATCAGCCTCGCGATGATGCTCGCAGCAGGAGAAGCCGTATCAACGGTGAGCGAGTACCTCGGACACAGCAGTCCGGCCGTCACAATGGCGATCTACGCGCACGCCATCCCTGGGGCGACGCGGCGGGCCGCAGAACGGCGCGCCGAGACCGTGAAACGGGCAAAATCGAGCTAGAAAGTCCGGTTCCCCCACCAACCATGAAAACGGCCCGTCGAAGTCCTCTTCGACGGGCCGTTCTCTATCTGGTCAGCGGTGGCGACCCCGGGGTGACTCGAACACCCGACACAGGGTTTAGGAAACCCTTGCTCTATCCGCCTGAGCTACGGGGCCGGAGCTGCGGCCGGGGCTGCCCGGCCGCTCCCTGGATTCTAGCAGAGCGCTTGCTCGCGGCTGGGCCGCCGCCCCTTCACCACACGAGACGCGGCCCCAATCGCACCAGCGTCAGACGGCGGCGAGGTCGTGCTCGGCGATCAGCCGGCCGTACTCGGCGGCCAGCAGGATCGACTCCGTCATCCCCTCGTAGTGCGCGATGCCCTTGCCAGCGATGTCGAACGCCGTCCCGTGATCGACCGACGTGCGGATGAACGGCATCCCCACGGCTACCGAGATCGTCCGCTCGAAGTCGATGGTCTTGGCGGCGATGTGGCCCTGATCGTGGTGCAGCGACAGCACACCATCCCAGCGTCCCTGCAACGCCTGGTGGAAGACCGCGTCGGCAGGGATCGGGCCGTAGGCGTCCACGCCGTCCTCGCGGGCCGCCTCGATGCCCGGTGCGATCTCGTCGATCTCCTCGCGCCCGAACATGCCGTGTTCGCCGGCGTGCGGGTTGAGCGCCGCGACCGCGATCTTCCCGTTCGGGATGCCGAAGCGCACCAGGGCCTTGTGGCACTTGATCAGCGTCTTGTGGACGTTGTCCTGCGTGATCTCGTCCAGGGCCTTCCGCATCGAGGTGTGCTTGACCATGAAGAAGATCCGCATACCGCGCACCGTGAACATCGTCAGCGTGTCCGGGCTGTTCGTCAGCTGGGTGAGCGCCGTGGTGTGGTCGAGGTACTTCACGCCGCCAAGCTGGGCCGCCTCCTTGTTCAGCGGCGCAGTGGCCATCGACTGGATCTCGCCGGCCAGTGCCAGTTCGACGGCCTTCTCAACGTACCGAAACGCCGCGCGCCCGCACTCCGGCTGGACCTTCCCCCACTCGATGTGCTGCAGGTCGGGGCTGCCCACGTCGTAGAGGTCGATGGCGCCCAGCTCGAACTTGCCATCCGACGGCTTCTTGACGATGTTGATCGTCGGAGTCATTCCGAGCGCCTTCGCCGTCCGCTCGACGACACTCCGGTCGCCGATCACGACCGGCCGGGTCTTCTCGTAGACCTCCGGCTCGGTCAGCGCCCGCAGGCTGATCTCCGGACCCACTCCCGCCGGATCGCCCAGGGTCACCCCGACGATAGGCCGCTCACCACCGCTCAGGCTCGCCGTCATCTCAACCCTCACAATCGAGTCTCATCTACGAGCCAGCGCGGCCCGCCAGCGCGCTCACGGCGCATGCATCCACAAGGATACGTGAGAAGGATACCGTGCCCGCGACTCTGCGAGGGAGTCCCCAGGCTGCCCCCACAGGCGTGCAAAACCCTGGCGGCGCCGGGCGCAGCCCTGCTACAGTCCGCGCATCCCAGTGGAGGCCAGCATCTGGCGTAGCTGAACGGACACGGGCACAACACAGCGCGAGCGCCTGGCCCAACAACGATCCCGGTCGCGGGACGCAGTTGGGTGACGAGGTGGGGACGTATCGAAAGATTCGGCGGATCGTCCCCCGGCCGGCACGGTCGTGACGAGCGGAGCAAACCAGGGTGGCAACCCCCTGACAAAGGCCGCTTGAGGTGTGGCGGACTGACGTTCTCTGGAACGTCGCCGTCGTTGGCCCCATGCAGCAGCGCGGCGACACCCGTCCCGAGCGCACTGCATGCCGTTGGCTCCTGCCGACTGGTCGCCACATCCCACACCCGGGGAGGCGACAGCCTATGTGCGGCATTTTCGGATACGTCGGCGTGCGAACGGACGCTCCGGGCCTCGTCCTGCACGGCCTCAAGCAGCTGGAGTATCGCGGCTACGACTCCTGGGGCATCGCCGTGCCGCGTGACGGCGCCATCATGGTCGAGAAGCGGACCGGCAAGATCGGGCAGGCGCAGACCACCCTCCCCGACAGCCAGATCGGCCTCGGACACACCCGCTGGGCAACCCACGGCGGCGTGACCGACCAGAATGCCCACCCGCACCTCGACTGCCACGAGCGGCTGGCGATCATCCACAACGGCATCGTCCAGAATCACCGCGACCTGCGCCGCGACCTGCTCGACCGGGGCCACACGTTCCGCTCGGAGACCGACACCGAAGTCGTGGCCCACCTGCTCGAAGAAGAGGTCGGGCAGCGCGGCGAGAGCCCCGATGCGCTGGTGCAGGCCGTCATGAGCACGTTCCGCCGCCTCGATGGGCTGAACGCCATCGCGGCGCTGGACGTCAAGAGCGGCTGCCTCGCCGCCGCCAAGAGCGGCTCGCCGCTGACGCTCGGCTGGGCCGAGGGCGGCATGTTGCTGGCGTCGGACTACGCGGCGCTGCTGGAGCACACCCGCCGCATGACGTTCCTGGACGAGAACCAGGCGGCGCTGCTGACGCCGGATGGCATCGCCGTCTACGACGTGGCGAGCGGCCAGGTGCTCCCCCCGAACGTCACCGAGGTCGAGTGGTCCGCCGAAGCCGCCGAATTGCACGGCTTCCCGGACTTCATGAGCAAGGAGATCCACGAGCAGCCGCACGTGCTGCGACGGATCGCTCGCGAGAAGGTCGCGGACGCCGAGCGGCTGGCCGCGCTGATCAAGTCCGCCGACGAGACGCACCTGGTGGGGTGTGGCACGGCTGCCCACGCCGCGATGGCCGGCCAGTACCTGCTGGCGCGGGTTGCCGGTCATCGCTCGTTCTACGCCAACGGCTCCGAGTTCGGCTACCTGGAGAAGTTCCTCGGACCCGGCGCGCTGGCCCTGGCACTGTCGCAGAGCGGCGAGACCATCGACGTCATCGACTCGGTGCGCGGCGCCAAGGAGCGCGGCGCCACGCTCGCCGCCATCGTCAACGTCCAGGGATCGACCCTCTACCGCCTCTCCGACGACGCCGTCTTCCTGGGGGCCGGCCCCGAGCGCTGCGTCCTGGCGACGAAGAGCTTCACGGCCAAGCTGGCCGTCCTGCTGCTGACGGCCTACGCGATGGAGGGGCGCGTCGAGGAGGCCGCCCGGCTGCTCGAGCGGGCCGCCACCGAGATCGAGGCGATGCTCTCGGACTCTCGCCGCGACCTCGTGCGGCAGATCGCCGAGGAGGTCTACCTCCGGGAGCACATGTACATCATCGGGCGCGGCCCCAGCTATCCGATGGCCCTGGAGGCGGCGCTCAAGGTCAAGGAAGTGAGCTACGTCCACGCCGAGGGTTTCGCGGGCGGCGAGCTGAAGCACGGCGTGATCGCGCTGATCGAGCCGGGCACCCCCTGCCTGGTGCTGGCCCCCAACGACGAGACTCACGACGACATCCTGTCGGGGGCGATGGAGGTCAAGGCGCGGGGCGGCAAGATCATCGGGATCGGGCCGAAGCATGACGAGGCGTTCGACTTCCACATCCCGGTCGCCGATCTCGGCGAGGCCAGCGGCATCGTGCAGGCCGTCCCAGCCCAGCTGCTCGGCTACTACCTGGCGCTGCTGCGTGGGCACGACCCTGACAAGCCGCGCAACCTCGCCAAGAGCGTCACGGTCAAGTAGCGGCCGAGTAGCCAGTTGTCAGTGGTCAGTTATCAGTGATCGGGCGGGCGCGCTCGAACGTACTCCTGTCATCGACCGTTCCCCGGCCTGTCGTCTGATCACTGACCACTCAGGGCGATTGCATGTTCGTCGGTGTTCCCATACCGTCGTGAAACGCACAGTCGGGGGTTGAAACCCCCGCCTACACTCGCTCCGTCGCTGCGCGACGGCTGCCGGGAACAGCGTCGACCGGTCAGACTGGAGCGTCGCGAAGCGACTGCAGGATGGTAGGCGGGGCTTTCAAGCCCCGACCACGCTGCACGGCAAGCCCAACGTGCAATCGCCCTGACTGACCACTCTCCGGGAGTGCCATGCCCGCGAACGAGTACCACTTCCTGACCCACTGGCGCATCGAGGGGACCATCGAAGAGATCTCGGAGATCCTCGGAGACGCCGAGTCGCTGCCGCGCTGGTGGCCGCGGGTGTATCTCAACGTGAAGGTGCTGGAGCCGGGCGACGAGCGTGGCGTGGGTCGCGTGATCCAACTGCTCACGCGCGGCTGGCTCCCGTACACCTTGCGCTGGTCGTTTCGGCTGGTCGAGAATCGGGAGCCGCACGGGTACACCATCGAGGCGTTCGGCGACTTCGTGGGACGGGGCGCGTGGACTCTGAATCAGGATGGGCCAGTCGCGGACATCGTCTACGACTGGCGCATCAGGGCGGACAAGCCGCTGCTGAAGTGGCTCTCGCCCGTGCTCAAGCCGATCTTCCGCGCGAACCACCGCTGGGCGATGGCTCGCGGCGAAGAGAGCCTGATCCGGGAGCTTCAGCGCCGCCGAGCGGCAGCCCTCGCCTAGCGGCGGCGGGCCTTCAGCACTGCGTCGTGGATGGTGATCGGGCCGCCCTCAGGGTCGGTGGCCGGCCGGGGAGGCGCGTCACAGGTCAGGATCTCCCAGGCCGATGCGTCGAGCAAGCCGGCGATCTCCTCGGCGGTGAACATCAAGGCCGGCAGATTCGGCCGGCCGACGCGTGTCTCCAGGTCTGACGGATGGTGCCCGACGATCAACAGCGTCCCGCCCGGCCGCACAGCGTCGGCGAGCCGCCCGAAGACCGCTCTCCGGGTCTCCAGCGGCAGATGGATGTAGTGGGCCGAGACGAGATCGAACTGGGCGGGCTTGGGCGTCCAGGTCAGCAGATCGACCTGCTGCCAGTGCGTGCGCGCTGCGATCTCCCGGCCGGCCTCTGCCGCAGCCCGCTCGCCGCGCTCGAGTGCGATGGGCGACACGTCCACGCCGGTCGTGTCCCAGCCCCGTGAAGCCAGCCAGACGACGTCTGCACCCTCGCCACACCCGACGTCGAGCGCCCGTCCTGGCGCGAGGTCGCCGATCTGCTCGACCAGCCGCTGATTCGGGTTGCCGCTCCAGATCTGGGTCTTCGAGCCGTAGCGCTCATCCCAGAACGCCTGCTTGAAGAGGATGGACGGGTCGAACGACGGGCTCTCGACCAGCTCCTTGAACGACCGCGGCGACTCCGGAGTTGGACCTTGGCTCTCCAACGGGTGATGATGGGTGTGGGCAGAGGGCGCGGGTGCCTGATGAGTGTGGTGCTCGGACATGGGGCAGACCTCCACAGCCATGATTGATCCGGGGTCTCATCAGGCGCAAGCAGATTTGCCGATCTGGCAAGATTCTGGTCGTCGCGGGGAGACGACGCCTATGCACATGAGCCGACGATGAAATCGGGCGCCAGCGCGCCGCGCGCGTCCTATAGTCTTCGTAGGAGCACTGGAGGCGGATCATGCGAACGGTCGTCGTGCGAGGTGGCTGGCAGGCGTGGGCGCTGCTGATCCTCGGCGGCGCGGCGGTGCTCGTGCTCGGAGTGACGGTCGGCATCGTCCTGTTGGGACTGCTGGCCGTCGGGGTGGTCGTGTTGCTCGGGCAGCGCGCCCTGCGGGCGTTTGGCGTCGGCGGACGGTCGCAGCCGGTGGGGCCGGCCCGCGCGGATGCCGGCGGCGACATCATCGACGGCGAGTTTCACGTGGTCTCGCGAGACTCCGGAAACAGGGTGCTCTCAGAGGCAGATCCGGAGCGGTAGGCGTGCATCAGCCGGTAGGCGTGCAGCAGCCCGTCGGCGACGCAACTGTCGTCGCCACCGTGTCAGTCCTCGAATGGAATGCCATATCGCGAAAGCACGCGACGCGCCCGCTCGACGCCTTCTTCGGTCAGGTAGGCCGATTTGGCACCGCGACTGCCTGTAATCAAACCTTGCTCCGAGAGGGCGTTCACGTCATCGAAGTCGTACCCCTTCCAGCACCGACGAAGCTCGCCGGGCCGTTCAGTCCACGACGTGAGGAACATCAGCGCCATCGTCAGATCCTGGGTGATGTCGTCTCGCCGATCCATGCCTCTCCCGGACCTCGACAGGTGTGACCCGCGCCGACCGGCTCCGGTTCGAATACGCCGATCGGAGACCTGAACGGATCGAGGCCACTGGACGTTCGTCTCAGTGGCCTCGGTCTGGCTCCCCGACCAGGATTCGAACCTGGAACCTACCGGTTAACAGCCGGGCGCTCTACCGTTGAGCTATCGGGGATCGCGACTGAAAGGATAGCAGACCCGCGACGCCATTTGCACGCAAGAATCGAGCTGGCACACGCGGTTGCTGCCCCGTCCAGCGAAGAGAAACGGCGTTCTCCGACGAAACGGGACGGCCAGTCAACTCAACCTGTCCCAAACGGCGGCGGCCCTCGACCGGGAGCGTACCTTCGCCTCCGGCCGCGCAGGCCGCGAGCAGCCCGGAGCGTCCACCCGTCGTAGTGATTGGACGCTGGGCCGTCGCAAATATGCTCGCCATCTCCCACATTTCGCTTGTCGGAACCGGCGGGCCACCCGTACACTCCGACTGCCCGAGCGTCGCCGTTGCTCCGCCTGGAGCTCACAGACCGATCCGTCCCCGCGCGGCTCGTGGCACCGTTCTCCCAGTATCTACGGAGGTGCGGCGTGCCGTTTGAGCTGATCGCGTGGCTGGTGCTCGGCTTTCTGGCTCTCGTTGGACTACACGAGCTGACACATGTGCTGATCGCCCGCCTTCACGGTCATCCAACGGTCTGCGTCGCGATCAATCCGGTTGGCGTCGCCGTGGTCTTCGAGGACACGCCGCGCGCTCGCTACTGGCTGGCCCAGGTGATCCTGCCCGCCATCGTCAGCTGGCTGATCTGCTACGCCTGGTTGTACGGCGTCTTCACCTATCCTGCGCCGTTCCAGGCTCGTTTTGCCCAGGGCGAGCTGCTGGCGCAGTTGCCGTACATCGTGACGCTGCTCACGGTGCTCACGAGCGGCGGCGATATCATCAGCGGCATCGTCGAGGTTCGCAAGCCGGTCCACGGCCACGCCCGCATTCATCGCGACTTCGACGTGCTCAAGAAGATGCCGGCCATCGTCCTGTTCACGGCCCACGGACGCAAGCACTGGCGCGAGACCTGGCGAGCTGTCAAGGCTGGAGCGGCTGCGCCGGGCGCGGCAGTGGCCTGACGCCATGGGCACGCCGAGCCACATGGCGACTGATCTGCCTGATCGGCAGCGCGTCGAACGTGTTGCCTCGGCGTTGCGCGCGCTGTTCTCCGCACGTCCGGCCGGATTGCTGACCGACGTGGACGGAACGATCAGCCGGATCACCGCCCACGCCAACGCCGCGACGGTCGCCGAGACGGTCCGGCAGTCGTTGACCGCCCTGGCCGCACAACTGGATCTGGTGTCTGTCGTCACCGGGCGCGCGGTCCTGAAGGCGCAGGAGATGGTCGGGCTGCCGGAGATCGGGTACGTCGGCAATCACGGCCTGGAGTGGCTCGAGGATGGCGCGGTGCAGACCGACCCGGCCGCGCTGGCCGTGCGCCCGGCGCTCGAAGCCGCCCTCACCGCCGTTCGCGCGGCGACCTCCGACCCTGGCCTTGTCTACGAAGATAAGCACGTCAGCGCGTCGATCCACTATCGGCTGGCAGCCGACCCTGACGCGGCCGGCCGCCGCCTGCACGACGTGCTGGCCCCGCACCTGGAGGATGGCCAGCTTCGGCTGATCCAGGGCGGCTTCGTGGTCAACCTCTTGCCGGGCCTGAGGATCGACAAGGGCGAGGCGACGCGCCGCCTGGTGCGGCAGCATGGGCTGCGGTCGGTCGCCTTCTTTGGCGACGATGTCACCGACGTGGACGCGTTCCGCGCGATCCGCGAGCTGGAGGCGGCCGGGCAGGTGCGCGGCCTCGCCGTCGGCGTGCTCAGCCCTGAGGCGCCACCAGCCGTCCGCGAGCAGGCCGACCTCTTGCTCGACGGCGTTGGCGAGGTCGAGGCCGTGCTGGCGGCGTTGGCGTCCGAGCCACCAATGCGCGCCGGGTCTGGTGCGTGAGACGACGCCTGCTCCCGGCATAATGGCGCTCATGCAGGCACCCCGACGCCCCGTCGGCTTTCGCGCGCATCCTGGCAGGCTCCGTCGAGCCGCACTGCTCGCGCTGGCGCTCCCACTGATGCTGGCGGGCGCGGCCTGTGGCGGCCTCATCAACCCGCCTCCACCGGCCCCAACTCCGACGACGGTCGTGCCGCCGACGCCGCGCCCGCGCCCGCCCACGGCCACCCCGGAGCCGGAGGTCTGGATCAAGAACTTCCGCCTGACGAAGATGTGGAGCGGCCAGGAAGGGCAGCCCGGCGTCATCAGCTTCGGGGAGACGTCGAGCACGTTCTGCTCGTTCAGGATCGCCGAGCCGCAGGTCGGGCCGCGCATCTTCGTCTACAACCCGTACACCGACAGCAATTTCTGGATCGACGGCATCGACGTCGGGCCAGTCGAGCAGCCGCCGGTGCGCCGGCCCGGCCCGAAGCCGGCCGGTGTCAACTGCACCGAGGCCATCTACGATGGCGCGCCGCTGCCTGCCAGCACGCTCGCGTCCACGCCGACACCCCGTCTCAGTGGCGCCCCAACCCCCGCCGCTGCGCTGCGCCTCGGCACGCCGCTGGTGATGGCGCTCTACTACCCCTGGTACGACGAGCGGACCTGGACTTCAGGCCAGACCTCGGATCTGCCCGTCGAGCCGTACAGCTCGGCCGACCGCGAGACCATCACCCGGCAGGTGGCCGACGCGCGCGGCGCTGGCATCGACGTGCTGGTGTCGGCGTGGTTCGGGCAGAAGGGCAACAACCCGACCGAGACGAACCTGCGCCAGTTGCTGACCGAGTCGGAGCGGGCCGGCCTGAAGGCGGCCGTCCTGCTGGAGACGGACAGCGACGAGTTCTTCGGCTCGCGGACCGAGCTGGTGACGGCGCTCAAGGTGCTGCTGCTGACCCACACCGAGCAACCGGGCTACCTGCGCGTTGACGGCAAGCCGGTCATCTTCGTCTGGAACCCGAAGAGCGTCTACGGTACGGACGGTGTGCGGGTGAACGCGAAGACCGGGGCGGCCGTCAACGCATGGCGCGCCATCCTCGAGGAGGTCGATCCGAAGCGCGAAGCGTTGTGGATCGCCGAAGGCGACTTCTTCGACCTGCTGAGCGTCTTCGACGGCATCTTCCCGTACTCGGTGGCCTGGAGCGACGATCCAGCCCGCCAGCTCGCCAGCTACGGCCAGACGGTCCGCGCGCGCGGCTCCGGCCCTGCTGACCGCAAGATCTGGGCGGCCGTCGCGATGCCCGGCTACGACGACACCCGTATCAACGGACGTGCCCAGACCTTCGCCGTCGAGCGGGAGGATGGCGCGTACTACCGCGGGACGTTCCAGGGGGCTATCGACTCGAAGCCCGACTGGGTCGTGATCACCAGCTTCAACGAGTGGCTGGAAGGCACCCAGATCGAGCCGTCGCGCGGGTATGACCGACAGTATCTTGACCTGACACGCACCCTCGTGGAGCGGTTCCGGGCGGCGGCCGGCCCCGACACCCGCCGCTAGCCAGCGCGGCGCGTGT
>JADZEM010000182.1 GCA_020850535.1 Chloroflexota bacterium | reverse complement strand
TGCGCGGGAGAGGGGGAGGAATGACAGTCTTGTGTGTCTCCCCTCTCCCGCGCACCGGGAGAGGGGGTTGGGGGGTGAGGGCCTTCGCCGCTACTCGCCCTTGAACCCGAACTCCTTCGCGACACGCACGGCGCGCTCGTGGGCGCTCTTCAGCGCATCCTCTGGCGACTTGCCGCCCAGCACCTCGCCGAACATGTCGGTCCAGAAGTTCGAGGACTCCAGGGACGCCACCCACGGGTTCGGCGGCCCGGGCCACGCGCCGCCGATGTACGCGCTCTTGTCCGTTGCCGTCGCCTTCCAGGCCGGCGTGACCTTCGCGGCATACCCCTCGTTGAGCATCTTCTCGTCCCAGCCCCACTCGTAGGCGGGGTAGGCGTAGCCGGTGCTCGTCTTCCAGATCTCGCGCTGCACCTCCGGCGCGAGCAGCGAGTGGATCAACTGCTCGGCAGCCTCCTTGTTCTTCGTCCCCTTCATGACGAAGAAGCGCATCGTGTCTGCGCCGTCCAGGCTGCGGGCGTTCGGCCCCATGCCCTTCGGCCGAGGGATGAACTGAGTGTCGTCCGCCACCGGATTCTTGTCGAAGATCGCCTTGGCGTACATCGTGCCCGCGTTCGAGGTGAACGCGATCTTCCCGGCCAGGTACGCTTCGTTGTTGCTCGGGTCGGTCCAGGCGTTGACGCCCGGCGGGAGCATCTTGGCGTACTTCGGATCGGCGAAGGTCTCCTTCAGGAAGGTCAGGCCGATGATGCCGCCCTGGCGGAACGGCTCCTTGTTGAGCACGACGATCTGGCCCGTCTCGTCCGTCAACTGGCCGCCTGAGAAGATGATCGGCTCCTTGACGTTCGTCTCGCCGTCGCCGGAACGGTTGCCGGTCAACCCCCAGGTGTACATCTCCTTCTCGGGCTGTGCGGCCTTCATCGCCGACTCGCGGGCCTTCTCGAAGTCCGTGAACCCGGTCTTGATGTCCACGCCGGCGGCCTTGAACACCGACTCACGCACCCAGTAGCCACCAGCGCGGGTGAAGTGGTCGATCGCCCAGATCTTGCCGTCCAGCAGGGCGCGCTTCTTCGGCGCTGGCAGCGAGTCGCCCAGGTCCGCCGTGATGCGCTTGGACAGGTCGTCGACGTCCTCGATCAGCTCCAGGAACTTCAGCTCGGACGGCGTCAGGGTGTGGATCAGGACGTCAGGCGCATCGCCGGCCTGCACGGATGCCGTCAGCTTGGCGACGACGTTGCCGGCGCCGGCGTACGCCTCGGCCCAGGAGTGATCGAGCGGGTAGTTCATCTTCTCGCAGAACTCGCGGATCTTCTTCTCGACGAACGTGTTGTGGTCGGGATGGAAGTCGCGGCTCTGGACGACGGACAGCTTGCCGTTGATCTTGAGCTGATTGAAGGACGGCGCCTTCGGCTCGGGCCGGCCGCCTGTGGGGGCGGCAGCGGCCGGCTTCGCGGCTTCGGCCGGCTTGGCAGCGGCGGCCGGAGCCGTCGTCGGCGCTGCCGCCGCGGGAGCGGCAGGCTTCGCCGCCTCCGCCGGCTTCGGTGCTTCGGTGGGCTTCGCGGCGGCTGGAGCAGCCGGCGCGGTCGTCGCGGCAGGGGCGGCCGGCTTCGCTGCCGGCGTGGATGGCTGACTGCAGGCGGCCGCCAGCGGGAGCGATGCCAGTGCTCCCAGGCCAAGCTGCAGGATCGTGCGGCGCGCCAGCCGTCGTGGCTGCGGGGAGAGGCGCGGGTCGCGCTCAGAAGCGCTCATGCCAGGTCCTCCTCGACACATGGGGTTTTCCGACGTTGGACAACCAGAAGCGCGCGTAGCTACGACACGAGACGACGTGTCGCCCTTGTTTTGCCCTCCTCGTCTGCTCTGATCTCGTCTGGTGGTCTGCTCGGATCAGCCCTTCACGCTGCCAGCCGTCAGGCCGGCCACCATGAACCGCTGCCCGAGCATGTAGATGACCACGACCGGTCCCGCTGTCAGCAGCGAGGCGGCCATCAGGACGCCCCACGGCTGCACGTCGCCGACAATCAGCTGGGCGAGGCCCACCGGCAGGGTGAAGACCTCGCTGGACCGCAAGAACATGTAGGCGTAGAGGAACTCGTTCCAGGCCTGCGTCACCGAGAACATGGTGACCGCCAGCAGGGCCGGCCGCACCAGCGGCAGCACCACCCGCCAGAACGCCCCGAAGCGGGTGCAGCCGTCGATCATCGCGGCGTCCTCAAGCTCCTCGGGGATGCTCCGGTAGTAGCCCATCATCAGCCACGTCGCGAACGGCAGCACGACCGTCGGGTAGGTCACGATCAGCGCCAGCTGCTTGTTGAGCAGACCAAGCGCCGCCAGGATCGTGTAGAGCGGGATGAACATCAGCGCGGCCGGCATCAGGTACGAGATCAGGACGGTGGTGCCGAGCACGCCCGAGCCGCGCCACTTGAGCCGCACCAGCCCGTACGCCCCGAGGCTTGCCGCCAGCACCGAGACTGCCGTGCTTGCCGCCGAGACCATCACGGTGTTCGCGTACCAGTTCACGAACGGGATCTGCGTGAACAGGTAGCGGAAGTGATCCAGCACCCACGGATTCGGCCAGAACATGCTCTGGATCTGCTGAATCTGGAGGGTGCTCTTGAAGGCCGTCACGACGATGAAATAGAACGGCAGCAGCTCGAAGGCCAGCACCGCCCCGAGCAGCGCGTACATGACGCCGTGGCCGAGCCGCCGTGAAGCGGCGCGCGGCAGCAACGACGCGCCACCGGCCGGGCGCACGGCCGCTGCCGCCGCCGAGATGACCCGCTCGACGGCGTCGTTCACCACCCAGAACACGGCCAGCACGCCGCGCAGCAGCATCCGGACCGGCCAGAGCACCGTCATCGCGATGCGCCACGTCGCGGAGTCGTCCGACTCGGCGCGGCTCTCATCGCCCCGGTTCATCATGTACCGGCCCAGGAAGAGGATCAGCAAGAACAGGGCTGGCGCGGTCGTCATCGCCACGGCGATGCCCGCGCCGTAGCGCAGCCCCTGGACGGCGTACTCGTAGGCCAGGATCGTGTAGATGCGCGTCGCGCCGCCGGGGCCGCCGCCGGTGAGCAGGTAGGTGAGCGTGAAGCCGTTGAAGGTGAAGATGGTCGAGAGCAGCGACGCCACGATGATGACGTAGCGCAGGCCCGGCAACGTGATGTGGAGGAACTTCCGCCAGGCCGATGCGCCGTCCACCGCGGCGGCGTCGTACAGCTCGGTGTCGATGGCCTTGAGGCCGGCTACCAGCAGGATGATGAAGAATGGCGTGCCCGCCCAGATGTTCACCAGGATCACGGATGGCAGCGCGGTGGACGGGTTCCCGAGCCAGGGCAGCCCCTGCGACATGACGCCCAGGACGTTCACCAGGATGAAGTTGAGCGCGCCGAACAGCGGATCGAGCAGCACGCGCCAGGCCAGCGCCCGCACCACCTCAGGGATGATGTAGGGCAGCAGGATCAGCCCGCCCAGCACCGATCCCCAGCGTGGGACGTGGTGCAGCAGCAACGCCGTGCTCAGCCCCAGCACGAACTTGATCGCCACGGACCAGACGGTGAACGCCACCGTCACGCTGACGGCCCGCAGGAAGAAGTCATCTTTCCAGAGCGTCAGGTAGTTGTCAAACCCCACGAACACGCCGAGGCGTGGGCCGACGGCGTTGTGAAAGCTCAGGTAGACCGCCCGTGCGAACGGGTAGCCGATCAGCCCGAACAGCAGCAGGGCCGTGGGCAGGATGAACAGGTACGCCGTCGGCCAGTCGCGGCCGAGGATGCGCTGCGACGATTTGAACCACGGCTGAGAGCTGAGACCAGACGTGGTCTCAACGCCATAGCTTTGCGGACGAGCTGCCGGTGTTGCCACGGTGAAACCTCCGCCAGTGAGGAGCGACGAGACCGCCGTGATCTCGCCCTGGGATGCAGCGACGCCACGCGCCGCTGCCACCTACGCACCCGGAGCCGGTCAGGCTCGGACTGTCAGCTCCCGCACCACGCGCCACGCACCGCCCGGCATACCAGCCAGCATCGCACCCATCGCTGATCCTCCTCAGAAGGTCGCCGGCCAACCATGGCCGTCGGATCTGTCCGTCGCCGGTCACCCGCACCATTGCGGAGGGAAGCACAAAACAGCAGGCCGCCACGGGCGAGCCAAACGGCGGCTCGGGCGCGGCCCTCAGATGGGAGTAGTTGCCAGTGAAGTGCGAGCGGCAATCCCAGTGGCGCCGTCGCAACGAGAGCACCCGTGGCTCTCACAATGCTGATTGCCAACCGCATCTCGGGTGACGCACCGTGTCCAGAGACGCGGCCAGATCCCACACTTCAAACGGCGCCAGAAGCAGAGCGCCTTGCCGCATTATCCTGGCGAAACGGGAGGGTGTCAAGCGTTCTTCACTCGAAGGACGCGCGCAGTTTGGTGACAGGATGGACTCGTGAGCGCGCATCAGGCGAGCGGTGACAGTCGACAACTCGCGCCTGAGACCTGCTGCGGTTGTCATGACTGGCGTCTCTAAAAGGTTTTTGCCTGGGCGGCCGTTTCGGCGGCAGCGCCCTGCTGGTACCAAGTCACCCGACACCCGTGAACCTGGATGGTCGCGATCTCTGCGCCGTCAGTTGCGGTCGTGCAGCGCGCCCTCGGCGTGGAGCGCTTCGAGCTGGCGGTAATACTGGAGCCGATCTCGCAGCTTGAGGATCTCGACCGTCTGCTGGAGCAGCTCGTCACGCCGCGCCAGGGCGGCAGCTTCGACGTTGGCCGCACGGCGCGCCAGCTCGGCCTCTTCGTCGTCGGCGCTCAGCAGCTCCAGGTTGATGAAGGCGTGCTCCTCGACGCCGACAAGCCGCCGGCGCTCGCGCTCCATCCGCTGGATCTCGCGCTGCGTCTCGCCGACCTTCCGCGCATAGAACTGCCCGAGCGCGTGCGACTCCATCCTGGCACCTCCGCGTCATCCCTGACGACTCTGTCTGCTCTGACGGCCTACGGCTCCCTGCATGGTAGCTCGGCGTGCACTGGTGCAGAACAGCCGCAAGATCGGTGCTGAGAGCTTCGGCAAGACGGCGTTGGTCGCGGACGGCAGCGTGTGAGAACCCTCAGCCTACGGCCCACTCCCGAAGGAGCGGGCAAGGAATCGGACAAGGGAGACGTCCGCGGTGAAGGCGCCAGGAATCGAACCTGGACCACTGGACGAAGAAGAGAACCCTCAGCCTACGGCCCGCTCGTCGGCGGGCGAGTGATCGGACGAGGAAGACCTGTTCCGCAAGGGAACACTCCAGCGCTCTCCATGAGCTACGCCCTCAGGGTCAGCGGATCGGGGACGCCCTCACCCCAGGAAGGCCCTCACCCCCCGGCCCCCTCTCCCTGTGCGCGGGAGAGGGGGAGACACATGCAGTTTGCTTTTC
>JADZEM010000181.1 GCA_020850535.1 Chloroflexota bacterium | reverse complement strand
CGTCCGGTGCCCGCACCCGCCACACCGGGCCGCATACTGCTACGCCTCCACGACCACCGGACGGATCGGCGGCAGCTCGATCACCTGGCTCCGCCCCACCCGACGCTGCCCCGCCTCGGGCAACACCTCGCCGCAGCCTGCACAGGCCGTCGGCCGACAGCGCACGATCACGTCCGGCGCCTGCCGCCGACGACTGATCCCGTCGTGCCCGCGCAGCCGCTTCCGCGCCCGGCGCTCCGCCCGATTCGCCTTGAACTCGACCGACGGCGGCACCGACGAGTTGCCCGGCGTCTTCGGCGGCTGCCCCTGCTGCCGCTTCAACTCCGCGACCTCCGCCGCGAGCGTGATCACCAGCTCGATCAACTGCTCCCGGCTCAGTTCCGCCAGCGCATCCCGTTCCATGAGGCCATCAGCTTAACGAAACGCACCCTCGCGGTCCACTCTGCCGATCATGCTCAGGTGAGCAGATACGCATGATCAAGACTGCGCGAATACAGCATGGTCCGCCCCATCGAGACAGTGTGGGCAGACTGGATGACTGCCGTCCTTGTCGCGTTCAACCATTGCGAGGATCTGCGGAATAGCGGCGCCCTGCTTGGCGGCCTCGGGTGAGGGCGAACGCCCTGACCCCGTCCCAGGGCATGCCAGCGTCAGGATTCGCCTCGTCGTCAGCGATCCGCCGCTCCAGCTCCAGCTCTTGCGCGCCGGTCAGCGGCCAACGCTCGGAATTGATCGCGGCCTCGGAATGGGCTTGCCATGCACTGCGGTCCATGTCGCAAGCATAGCACCGTGTGACCAGTAGACGGACGCCTGACGAGACAAGCGCGCAACGGATCAACGGTATACTCACGGCGGTGTCATGACCATCTGCGGCAGGATGATGGCCCGTGGTGTTCTCCTCGTCGCGGTCGCACATCTGGGACTTCTGCCTCGCGCCGCGTGCGCCCGGTAGCCGCGAGCCGTACACCCTCCTCGCGCTGACCGAGCACCGCCACAGCCCGCCGTCGCAGCCGCTCGGAAGAGCCGCCCCGTTCAGCGAGATCGTGCGCGTGATCTCGGACGACCTCACGTCCTGGCGACGCCAGCAAGTCGCCTTCTGGACCGGCCCGCGAGGCGCCTGGGACGACACCGCCGTCTGGCCCGGCTGCATCGTCCAGCATCAGGGCGTCTACCACCTCTTCTCCACCGGCAGCACGCGCACCGCCGAAGGACCGCGCCAGGGTGCCGCCCTCGACCTCCAGATCGGGCTGGCAACCTCCCCGGATCTGGTGACCTGGACCCGCTACCCCGGGAATCCGGTCCTCGATACCGTCACCATCCCGGCCGGCACAGCCCACCCGGAGATCATGGCCGGACAGCCCGGCTGGCACCTCCGGCAGCAGCACAGCGACCCGTGGATCGTGCCCGCCCCCGAGGAGGCCGCGTTCTACGCATTCTTCGTGGCCGGCGCGGAGGCCGACGCCGGCACGTCAAGCGGCGTCGTCGGCTGCGCCCGCTCCACCGACTTGCTCTCGTGGGAGCGCCTCGGCCCGGTCACCGCGCCCGGCCTCGCCGGCGACCTCCGCGCACTGCAAGTGTTCCCGTTAGACGGGCGCTACTACCTGCTCTACTCCACAACTGGCGCGGATACCCCGGTGCCCCCGGACCACCGGCCGAATGGCGACTGGCAGGGCACCGGCTACCTCGTCGCAGACCACCTGACCGGCCCGTACCAGGAGACGGATCGCGCGCCGCTGCTGCCGGCGCCGTACACCGGCGCCCGGATCGTGCTGGCCCCGGACGGCGCACCGGTCGTCCTCGCCACGCGCAGCCGGGACGACGCCGGCCGCCCTCTCGGCGTCATCTCCGATCCGGCCCCGTTGACGGTGCTCGGCGACGGCCGGCTCCGCGTCGAGGCCGCGCGCCTCTGGACGCCCGGCTGGCGACTCCCCAACGACCTGGAGAGGGTGCCGCCGGCCCTGGTCGAACGCGGCCTGCTGCACGGCCTCGTCTCGCTCGATTGGGCGCGGACGCTCGCGGAAGCGGCCGGCGTCCACCCCACCTACAACCGGGCCGCAATCCCGCGCATCGAGTACCTCGCCGCCATCCTCCAGGGCGCCGTCGCGCTGCCGCCGAGCAGCCGCGAGATCGTGGAGCAGGAAGCGCTCGACCTGGCCCTGAACGGCATCAAGTTCGTCGACGGCTCGCCGCCCCGGCCCGACTTCCGCTCGTTGCTGGTGTTGCTGCCGGCCCTGGGGACCGTCCGGCGAGATCAGGCGCGGGCGACGGCCCTGAGGCTGGCGCTGGCCGAGCCCCGCCGCAAGGCCGAGAGGCTGGCCGACCTGGCGCCGCACCTGACCTGGGACGCATGCGAGCAGGCGCTCGGCCTCCCGCCAGAGCCGCCCAGAACCAGCAGCTCGCCCACATCGCAGCCAGCAGGGTCGCCCGCCGACCAGATGGCCGCCCACGCCCAACAGCTCGCTCAGGCGCTCGTGGACGAGCTGCGCGGCGCCCCGGCGGCTGCGCCGGTCGAGTCAGAGCAAGAACTTGTCGCCGCATGGCACGACGACCCCGACCTCGACATCGAGTACCACCAGTTTGCCGAGGTCATGGTGCTGATCCCGCACCTGCACCCCCGCAGCCGCGCCGCCGCCATCGAGCTTGCGCTGGAGCGCGCTGGCCACGTCGCGCACGACTCCGAGATGGGCGGCCGAGACCTGTCGTTGCGCGCCACTGCCCTACGGGAGATCGCCCCGTGGTTGACCTCCCCGAACCAGCGCGCGACGGCCCGTGCCATCACTCAAGCCAGCCAACTGCAAGCGCCGGTCGCCCTCGGGTGGCCCGTCGAGCAGGCGCGACAGCAACAGGAGCTGGTCTTCCGCGATGCCTTCTTGGGGCAGCCGCCCGCCCGACGCTGGGCGAGCCTCGACGCCGTCACCATCGGCGAGGTGCTGACGGAGCTGCCGCCGCAGCACCGGGCCGCGCTGATCGACGAGGCGCTCGACGCCCTCTGGTACCAGCTGCCGGGCCTCGACCGCGACGCCTTCGTCAGCAGCGGCCTGCGCGCCGCCGCACGCTTCCTGACCCGCGATCAGGTCGCCGCGAGCCTCCAGCGGTTCGGCCTCTCGCCGCGCGACCTCACCGCCGACCGGCGCGTCGGCACCGACATCGGCGCGCTGTTGCGCTGGCTCACCGACGACCGGCAGCGCACGCTGCGATTGGCCCTGGTGGGGCAGGCGCTCGGCTACGCGCAGACGCTCCGTCCGTCCGCCGCGTATGACCAGGACGAACGGCAGAGCGAGGCCGCTATCCAGGTCTGGCTCGCGGCGCCGGACGAGCCGCGCAGCCGGTGGCTGATCGAACAGGCGCTCGAACGCCACTGGGCGGCCGAGCTGCACACCAACCCGTCAGGTCCGATCTGGATCTGCGAGGTGTTGTACGCCGTCCAGGAGGTTTCGGCCGCCGCGCTGCCTGACGGACTGGCGCGGGCGGCCAGCCGGGCAGCCGGCATGGCCGGCGTGATCTCTTCCCGACGCGCTCAACCCGACGCCTGGCGTGATTCCCGACGGCAGGCGATCGCCAGCAACGACTGCATCAGGGCCGCGCGGCGCTGGCAGGCCGACGCGATCCTGGCGCTGCTGGGCGGCGAGCAGGTGCCGTCGCTCGCGCCCGTGCCCGATCCGCCGGCCCGACCGGACGATGAGGTCGCCGAACGGTACCGGCTGCTCGCCTTCGACCCGTGGACGCCGCCGCACCGAGAAGAGATCGGCAGGCTCGTTCACGCCCTGGACGACGCCGAACAGCGCGCATTCCGCCGGCACGTCCTCGGCGCCGCCCTCGACTTCCTGGAGCCGCTGCTGCCGTCGCCGTCCGACGACCACGGCGAACGATCCGTGTATCAGGTCGTGCGCGCGGCCGTCGAGCGCCCGCCTGCCGACAACCTGGCCACGACCTGGGCGCCCCTCGGCCACCACGACGCGCTCCAAGCCGCCATTGAGGCCGTACTCGCCCCCAGTGAAGCTCTGCCCGCTGCGATCCTCCGTACCCTCGAAGCCGCCGTCAGCGCCAGGACGTGGGATCGGCACTACGGCGTCGCGTGGTGGCTGGTCCACAGCCGCAACCGGCCCGGCGGCTCAGCCGAGGGCGCCGGTGCGGTCGGCATAGCCGCTGCCCGCCGACTCAATGCTGCGCCGCCCTTCCCAGACCCGCTGCACCCGTCGCACGCGCTGCGCCTGCGCTGCGCGGCGGTACTTCACGCCGTATGGTACGTGGAACGATGCCTCCCGCCGCCCGAGGCCGACTATGGGCACCGCGCCTGCCTGGAGGCCGCCCTACGCTGGGCCGCCCGCCCAAACGACGAGGACGCGCAACTCGGGGCAGCCGCGGCGGAGACCGGCGGACCGCCGCCGGGCGTTGACCGCTACGCGCGCGACGCCTGGCTGGCGGCGCAGGCGCTCGGCCGGTCGCTGGCCGAGACTCCCCCGCGCCAATCGCTGCTCGTAACACACCCGGCGATCCCTTTCGCCAACGCCGTTATCGAGCGGCCGGAGCGCTCGCCTGACGCCAACGTAGACGCCGCGAACGCCATCGCTGGCGAGTACCGCACGGCCGTCGCCTGGAGCGTCTGGCACGGGCGGGCGATTCCGCCGTTCCGGGGGCCGGACCTGATCTACCAGCCGTACGGCCTGGACGGGCTGCTCCGCGCGATGCGGCCGTACCAGCTCGCCGAGCTCGACCGGTCCATCGTCAAGCGGATGGCGGCCACACTCGAAGCGCTCGTCGACCCTCGCCTGCACCCGCCGGAGCGGATCGGCCACACCCGCGCGATGCTGCGCGGCCTCCAGATGTGGGCCGACAATCCGAGCGACGAGACCAGCGCGGCGGCCTGGGCACCGTACGAGGCGCTCGCGACACTCGCCCGCCACGCCACCAGCGCGGTCGCCCCGGAGATCGAGACGGCGCGTCAGGTCTTTACCAGCACGGCGCGGGCGCGCGTGCAGCCAACGCCGGCACTCCGCTGGCATGATGCCCGTTACGACGCCGGACAGGCCGTACGCGCCGTCGAGCAGGCTGCGCGCGAGCCGATCCGCCAGTGGCTCGCGGACACCGTCTTCGCGATCCTCAAGGGCTCAGCCCCGCCGCCCCTACCGCTGTAGTATCTGCTCACGTAGGCATGCCGGCAGCACGCACTGGTGACGGTCCGGCGGCGGAGCGGAGGCCTGGAAGAGGTTCTGGCCGCGCTTACGGGCGGTGGTCAGCAGCGAGGTGAGGATGGCCGAGACGTCGGCGCCGAGTTGGGAGCGGAAGCCACCGGTGACCTAGCGGTGGATGACGGAGGGGCGGAGATCCTGCTCGGAGGCGTTGTTGGTGGGCGGGACATCCGGGCGATCGAAGAAGACGAACAGGCTGGTGCGGTGCTCCTGATAGCGAGCCTGCAAGCGGCGGGCGGTGGCGGTGTCGGGCTGGTCTGGGAGGAAGGCCCGGAAGACGCTGCGATCGACGGCGTTCTCGATGCGGCGCCGCCGTCGGGTGAACGAGTCGGGCGTCAGGGTGTCGCGGATGCCGTGCAGGTGGATGGCCCGGCCGAACAGGTCCCGGCAGACCTCGCCCAGCCGCGCGTAGCCGACGTGGTGTCGCTCATGGAAGTACGCCAGGAGTGCCCCGACCCGCAGCCCGAACGTCTGGGTCGGCTCCAGCCCGGCCGGATACGTGCCCTTGGTCTGCTGCCCACACCCCGCACACGACGCGGCATACTGCCACGCCTCCACGACCACCGGACGGATCGGCGGCAGCTCGATCACCTGGCTCCGCCCCACCCGACGCTGCCCCGCCTCGGGCAACACCGCGCCACGGCCCACGCAGGCCGTCGGCCGACAGCGCACGATCATGTCCGGCGCCTGCCGCCGACGGCTGATCCCGTCGCGCCCGCGCCGCCGCGTCCGACGCTCCGCCCGATTCGCCTTGAAGCCCACCGATGGCGGCACCGACGAGTTGCCCGGCGTCTTCGGCGGCTGCCCCCGCTGCCGCTTCAACTCCGCGACCTCCGCCGCGAGCGTGATCACCAGCTCAATCAACTGCTCCCGGCTCAGTTCCGCCAGCGCATCTCGTTCCATGAGGCCATCAGCTTAACGAAATGCGCCCCCGCGTTCCAGTCTGCCGATCATGGGCAGGTGAGCAGATACGGCGTTCCTTCGCCGCGCCAAGGCCCGAACCGACGACGACCTCCGCACCGCCACCTGGATCGCCTTCGACTCCATCACTGCCTCCGACGCCGCTGGCTGGTTCTCATACCAAGCCCGGGTAGCCGTGTCGTGAATCTTGGGCGAGTCTGGCCCTCCTGGCAGGCGCACCTTCTGGAGCCGAAGTCGGCGTCTCCAAGAAACACGGCAGCACCAGACGGGATTGGTATCACACGCCGGCTACCGCTCCAGTGATCGACCCTCATGAAATCCGCTGTATCAGGAGTTTGCAGGGTTCGCGTCATCTTAAATCATGCGCTGCTGAAGATGAGTACATCGACGATTCGAACGACGCTCGGCAACTTCTTTCATATAGCTCTCTAATTCTGACGGATCTGATAGACCTAGGTTTCGAGCAATAGATTCCAGTGTAGGTCTCTCCTTCCTTGGGTCCCACTCCATATCAGTGAGTTCTGGATGTCGAATGAAGAAATCCTTCCTGATCTGCTGATGCTCTTGAGAACTAATTAGTCCTATATTTTCTGCAAATATTGCACTTATATTTGCATCTCTCATTAGTCTTCGTATGTACTCGTCGCGGGATATCGCATTAGCTTTATCAATTATTCCACTATTAATTACATGTAGTGGCAAGTTTCCAAGATCGAAGGCATCCTCATACGCACGGTAGATTCTTCTAAGAGCTTCCTGATGCATCAAACTGAGACGGTTATCCGTTTCCGACTGACGGGATGGTACTGCAGTCTGGTCGTCTTGAATCTGGTCCATACCAAACCTCCTCCCATTCTTGCTCATGTCCTGGCAACTCTCTCCGCCAAGGGGGATTCCAGAAACACCCGCCTGTTGCATGGCATCGAGCATTCCCGTTTTCGCAGTCCGACCCACCGACCCCGCCAGATCGTCCATGATATATCAACCATTCCGCATAACAGTATTGCAGCTCCTCATTACAGGCAGCTTGGCATGACTCAGGGCAGGCAACCTCGCGCGGGCGACCGTCGTCTGAATAGGTGCACCAAATGTAACTAGGACATGTTAAGCACGGCTTTACTACACTGCACCTACAGCGCCTTGCCTGAAAGGTGATCGTTTCGTCAAACTGGGGGCATGAAGGCCTATTCGCGGGATTTGCGGCTCCGGGCGCTCGATGCGCTGGATCTGGGGACGCCCCGACCGGAGGTGATCCGG
>JADZEM010000180.1 GCA_020850535.1 Chloroflexota bacterium | reverse complement strand
TCGTATGTTGAGCGCGTCGTGCCGCCGCGTCGGGGCTTGAAAGCCCCGCCTACACTCCTGCAGTCGCTGCGCGACGCGCCAGTCGCACCAGTGCCTGCCGTGCCCGACGGCCGTCGCGCAGCGACGGCGTGACGGTAGGCGGGGACTTCAGTCCCCGACCGCCCGTTCCATGATGCTTCGGGGACACCAATGAACATGCAATCGCCCTGAGGCAAGTCCCAGCTGACCGGTGCGGATCTGTCCCGAGTGGGCCGCCCACGGCTGACCACGCCTGATACTGGCCCGGAGCGCTGGGCGCGATGTCTCGCCGAGGCTACCGGCGGCCCAGCGTACGCGCGGCCTGCTCGCTCGCCTCGTTGATCTGCTGCTGCAGCTGGCGGATCTGCTCCGCGATCAGCTCGCTGCCGGCCAGCGCCAACGTGTCGGAGACATCAAGCCCGGCCTGCCGATCCATCAGCTGCCGCAGCTCCGCCTTCGCCGCCTCGATGCGCTTGGTCAGTTGCAACGACTCCAGCTCGCGCTCGGCGCGGGCGCGGATCAGCCCCAGATCCCGCAGGCTCCCCTCAGCGCCGGCGATGCGCTGCTGGATCTCGGCCATCAACCCGAGCGTCCCGTCCAGCGTGCCTTCGCCGTAGATGCTGTAGTCGATGGCCCGGCGCAGCTGATCGCGGAACTGCTGGCGCATCGCGCCGTACTGCTGCTCCTTCGCGCTGACGTCGGCGAGGAGGAGCCGGAGCCTGGCGATGGTCACGTCGATCTTCTGCACCGCGCACCTCCCTGCTGTCGTAGCCTGGCGCATGTGAATCCGTGTCTCAGTTCTGCGTCAGATGCACGCAATGCCACCCCCGACCTGAATCGTACCTCCCTCACGATCATGCGCCCGCCAGCGCCGCGTCGATGCATGCGACCAGGGCATCGATCTCGAACGGCTTCTCGACGATGGCGGTCACCCGGGCACGTTGCTCTGCCGTCAGCTCGTCGGTGTACGCCGAGACGATGACAACCGGCACGCGCTCCGGGACATAGTCGTCCAGCCGTTCGAGGACTTCGGCGCCGTTCATCGTCGGCAGAGACAGGTCGAGGGTAATCAGGGCCGGCTGGACATCACGGGCGACGTCCAGCGCCTCCTGGCCATCGGTCACCAGGACCGGCCGGTATCCCTCAACCGTGAGCAGTGTTTTCATCATGTGGCCGATCGCCGGATCGTCTTCGACGATGAGGACTGTTCGGTTGAGCGGTTCTGCTGCCACGCGGTCGCTCACGCGCCTCGTGCTCCCTCCGCACACCGGCCCGCCACGGTGGCCTCAGCGCTCTCACCCAAAGCGCTGTGCGGGCCATTATACGGGCGAGTACCATGGGGGCAACGGGCATTTTCGGCGCGGCAGGCGTGTCGCGGAGTGAAACTCCGCTGAAATCAGTTTGGCTCGCCGGGGCGGGTGGCCTAGAATGCAGGGACCACATGAGCGAGCGTCGAACACAGGGGGACTGGCGATGGCCGACTTGACGGAGACCACGGCACGAGTGAAGGCGATGCTGGATGCGTCGCCGTGGGAGTATCTCCAGGACGAGGACGACCAGCAGACCTTCACGCTGGACTTTGAGACGAGCGTCCGGGACCACCTCCGCGTGAGCGTCATCGTGACCGAGGACTGGGTCGTCATCTCGCACATCTTCGGCCGCAACCCGAGCGACAACGAGGGTGCGCTGCATCGCCGCCTGCTCGAGCTGAACTGGGTGCTCAACAGCTGCAAGTTCGCCGTCGACGAAGAAGGCGACATCATCCTGCTGGACGAGCAGCTCGCCTCCGACCTGGACGACGCCGAGCTGATCGCCTCCATCGAGGCCGTGGCCGTCGCCAGCGAGGAGTACTACGACGAGATCGTCCGGCTCGGGATGCGAGCGTAGTCTACCGTTGTCAGTGTTCAGGCGTGGGTCGTGGGTCGTGGGATGAAAGCATGCGACTGCCCATTGTCGTCCTGAGCGCAGCGAAGGACCTCACCCGCTGACCGTCAACGCTCGTGTCACGCGCCGACCATCGGCTTGTGCATCACCCGCTGACCGTCAACATTCGCGTCAGCGGGTGAGGTCCTTCGCTGCGCTCAGGACGACAGAGCGAGTTGCGTGCTTGCTACAACACGGCTACACACATCAGTCGCTATGCTCCCACGATCCTCGACCCTCGATCCTCCAGCCACGTCAGCGTGCTACCATCGATCACCAGTACGCCGTAGCCTGCTGACCATGTCCTGGTCCGCCATGACCGGGCCACGATGGAGTGATCGTATGGAGCCTCTGTCCCACATCCGCGTGATCGACCTCACCCGCGCACGCTCAGGTCCCACCTGTGTGCGCCAGCTCTCGGAGATGGGCGCCCAGATCATCAAGGTCGAGATGCCCGGCGAAGACGACGACAGCGTCGGCGGGCGGAGCGGCTCCGACTTCCAGAACCTGCACCCCAACAAGCGCAGCATCGCCATCAACATGAAGGAGCCGGCCGGCCGCGAGATCATCCTGCGGATGGCGCGCGTCTCCGATGTACTGGTCGAGAACTTCCGGCCGCGCGTCAAGCACCGGCTGGGCATCGACTACGAGACGCTCAAGCAGATCAACCCGCGCCTCGTGTACACGAGTATCTCTGGCTTCGGGCAGACCGGGCCGTACGCCGAGCGGGCCGGCCTCGATCAGATCGCGCAGGGTCTCAGCGGCTTCATGACGGTCAACGGCTTCCCCGAGCATGGGCCGCTGCGGGCTGGCCTGCCCATCGCCGACCTGACGGCCGGCATCATGGCGGCCTACGGCACCGTCGTGGCGCTGCTCGAGCACGAGCGCTCCGGCGAGGGCCAGTGGGTCCACACGTCGCTGCTCCAGGGCATGATGCGCCTGATGGACCTGCAGGCGGCGCGCTGGCTCCAGGGCGGCGAGATCCCACCGCAGGCCGGCAACTACCACCCGGTCGGCGTGCCGACGGGCGTCTACAAGTGCCGCGACGGCGCCATCATCATCCAGGCGGCGGGCGGCCGGCTCTACACGCGGCTGCTCGAAGTGATCGAGGCCCCTGAGCTGGCCGAAGATCCCCGCTTCAGCACCGCCGAGGCCCGTTACAACCACCGCGAAGAGATGACCCAGGAGCTGGAGAAGCGGCTCACCCAGCAGGACATGGCCTACTGGCAGGAGAAGCTGAACGTCGCGGGGGTGCCGGCCGGCCCGATCCTCAACACGAAGCAGGCGTTCGAGAACGAGCAGGTGCAGACGTTCCCGGCCGTGCGCGAGGCCCAGAGCCCGAAGCTCGGGACGCTCAAGCTGAACGGCCACGGCGTCAACCTGGAGCGCACGCCGCCCTCGATCCGCTCGGCCGCCCCCGAGCGCGGCGAGCACACCGACGAGATCCTCAAAGAGCTGGAGTACACCGACGCGGAGATCGCCCAGCTCCACGCGACAGGCGTAGTCTAGCCGAGTGGGCAGCAGGTCGTAGGCAGGAGGCAGCAGAGTGAAACGCGCTATCGAGCGCGAGTCGCCCGGCGCCACATCTGCCTGCTGCCTGCTGTCCACTGCCTACTGGAGCGCAGCGACCTATGGCCGAAGAAACCCTCTTTGAACGTGATGGCGCGGTTGCCATCCTGACCTTCAACCGTCCGGAAGCCCGCAACGCGATGACCTGGGGGATGTACGAGACCCTCGGAGAGATCTGCGAGCAGGTGGACGCCGACGACTCGATCCGCGTGCTGGTGCTGCGCGGCGCCGGCGACAAAGCGTTTGTCAGCGGCACCGACATCCGCCAGTTTCTGGAGTTCAAGACGAAGGAGGACGCCCTCGGGTACGAGGCGCGCCTCGACAAGTCCATCGGCCGGCTGTATCAGGTCAAGAAGCCGGTCATCGCGATGCTCCAGGGCGACGCCGTGGGTGGCGGTCTGTTCATGGCCATCTCGTGCGACATCCGCATCGCCGCCGAGCATGTGCGCTTCGGCGTGCCGGTGGCGCGGACGCTCGGGAACTTCCCCCAGCCGTCCAACTACAGCCGGCTGGTGGCCGCGATCGGCATCGTGCGGGCGCGGAACCTGGTGCTGACCGCTCGCCTGATGAACACGTCAGAGGCGCTGGCCGTCGGGCTGGTCGACGAGGTGGTGGCGCTGGACGCTCTGGAAGCGCGCGTCATGGAGCAGGCCGGCCGCATCGCGAAGCTCGCGCCGCTGACGATGGCCGCCATCAAGGAGGCCGCTCGCCGTCAGACGGAATCCCTGGCGATCCGCGATTCTGACGAGCTGCTGCTCGGCTGCTACTTGAGCCAGGATTTTCAGGAGGGCGTGCGCGCATTCCTGGACAAGCGGTCGCCGCGGTGGCAGGGCAAGTAGGGACGGGCCAACCGGCGCCCGGACGCAAACCTGACGCGCAACTGCCGGCAGGTTGACGGCGTATCTTCACACAAGGCTAACAGGCACGAGCCGGTTGCGCTGGTACACTTCGCCACGGGCGTTGCCGCCAGCCGGTGAGAATCGCCCTCTGTGCTGTGCGTTCAATGGCGAGCGCTCAGGGCAGACAGTGCGCCCAGGTCGTTGTCAGAACACGACCTGGGCGCACTGTCGTTCACGCATGCGACGTAACGATGTCCGTGCCCAGCCCTGCCCGTTTGCAGGCCCGGCCGGAAGCTCTCCCAGAATCTTCATGCGACGTTCACACTCACGCCGTGGCCTCAGCGCAGACTACTCGTTCTAAGAACGGTGAGCCGCTGCCGACCTGCGATGCGCGGGAAGACAGTACCGGCCCGCCGGACGATCTTGCGTTGAGGAACGGCCCATGCAGGTTGTGCAGTTCCCGGCCCGCGCTCAGGCCGGGAGCGCGGTACGGGCGCAGGCGCAGACGCGCAGCAAGAGCCTGGTGGGCGTCGAGCTCGTCGCCGCCGCCACGATCGTGCTGGCAGCAGTCGGGAGCCGGCTGCCGAACCTGCTGGTGATCCCGGCGTTTACTGACGAGGTCGAAGAGATCCAGCTGGGGCTGAGCATCCTCAGAGACGGCGCCCGACCGCTGACGAACGTCGATCCGTACATCGGCCCCTTCTGGAACTACCTGCTGGCCGGGGCGTTCTCCCTGTTCGGGACCAGCATCGCCGTGCCGCGTGGGCTGGCGATGGCCGGCGGCGTCCTGACGGTGCTCCTCGCGTTCCTGTTGGGCAAGGTCTGGTTCGGTCCGCGCACGGCGCTGCTGGGAGCGCTGCTGCTCGGAACGTCGGCCGCGCACATCGTCGTCAACAGCCACATCGCCTGGTCGAACTGCATCACCCCCGTCTTCACGACGGCCGGGTTGCTGCTGATCGCGCTGGCCATCCGTGACGATCGTCCTCGGCTGGCGCCGGCCGCTGGCCTGCTGTTCGGGCTGGCGTTCCACACCCACCCGACAGCCGCGCCCGTGGTGGTCGGGGCGGCGGCCGCGATCCTCGCCAGCCGGCGGGGCTGGCTCCTGACCCCCTGGCCCTATCTGGCCGGCGTCGCTGGGGGCCTCGTCAACCTCAATCTCGTCGTCTACAACCTGATGACGGGCGGGCGGACGTTCCGCTACGCCCAGGAAGTCCAGTCGTCGTACGTCCAGGAGACGGGCGAGGCGGCCGGCTACCTGGAGCGCGTCGGGGATCTGCTGCTCGGACTGGTCCGCACGCTCGGGAGTGCCCTGGACAGGCGCGCATCCGTCTTGGACTATGCGACGGACCCACTGCTGCTGTTGGCCGGCATCCTGCTGGTCGGCGGCCTGGTGCTGGCCGTGCGGCGTCGGGCGTGGCTGCAGCTTGGCGTGGTCATCAGCGCCGTGCTGGTGCTGCCGCTGGTCAACCCCAAATACGACCCGATCCTGAATGTGCGCTATCTCGCGCCGATCCTGCCGATCTGCATGCTCTGGATCGGGGCGGCGCTCGACGGGCTGGCGCAGCGCATCAGCGCGTGGGCCAACTCCACGAAGGGTGTTCCGTCTGGCCTCACCGGCGTGCTCGGCGGCAGCGGGACGGTCCTGGCAGCATCGCTCATACTGGTGATGGTGGCCGGGTCGATCGCGGCGCTGAACGCCTACTACGCCGACGTCCGCGAGAACGCCCGCACCGGCGAGCGCATTCTGGAAGTGGTGCGGACGGCGCGTCAGGCCGGCGCCGTGGGCATCCCGGTGGTGCTGGACGAGCGGTTGGACCGGATCGCCATCGGGCCGGGCGCGGGCATCGTGCTGCGAGTGTTGAAGCTCGCGTTCGACCTGGAAGGTATCCCGACGGAGGTGCGCTGGCTCGGCGAGCGGCGGCCGGCCGACATTCACCCGGGCCAGATCGTGGTGCTGGCGGCCCGCTCGAAGCCGCAGTTCACAGCCGAAGCGGTGAGCGCACTCGGACTCCAGGCGGTCAACGGCGGCCCGGCCCGCGTCCACTCGCAGGCATCACGGTACGGACTGTACCGGTTCGGGCCAGCCGGCAGCCCGACGCAGGCATCCTACGACACGGACGGCGGCGCGCCAGACGGCACGCTCTACTTCTCGGACGGCACGCAGATCGTGCGTCTGACGCGCTGAGCCCGGCTTGCCTCACCCCTTGAGGCTGCCGGCCGTCAGGCCCGCCACCATCAGCCGCTGCCCCACCATGTAGATGACGGCAACCGGAACCGCCGTCAGGATCGAGGCGGCCATCAGCAGCCCCCACGGCTGGATGTCCCCGACGATCAGCCCGGCCAGCCCGACCGGCAGCGTCAGGAGCGATCCCGTCCGGAGGAACGTGTAGGCGTACAGGAACTCGTTCCAGGCCGCCGTGAACGAGAACAGCGCCACCGCCAGCAAGGCCGGGCGGACCAGCGGCAAGACCACCCGGAAGAACGCCTCGAGCCGGTTGCATCCGTCGATCAGGGCGGCGTCCTCGATCTCCTCGGGGATGCTCCGGTAGTAGCCCATCATCAGCCAGGTGGCGAACGGCAGCACGAAGCTCGGGTAGGTCACCAGCAGCGCCCACGGCGTGTTGATCAGCCGCAGTTGGGCCAGGATGATGTACATCGGGATGACCATCAGCGCGCCCGGCATCAAGTTCGCCACCAGGACCGTCGCGCCGAGCGACGAGGAGCCGCGCCAGCGGAGACGGACCATCCCGTACGCCCCCAGCGCCGCCACCAGGACCGAGATCGCGGTGCTCGACAGCGCGACCAGCGTCGTGTTCCGATACCACTCGACAAACCTGATCTTCGTGAAGAGGAACGTGAACTGCTCCAGCGTCCACGGATCGGGCCAGAACATGCCACGAATCTGCTGGATCTGAAGCTCACTCTTGAAGGCCGTGATGACCACGAAGTAGATCGGCGACAACTCGAAGAACAGGACCGTGCCGATCAGCCCGAACATCGTGCCGCCAGCCAGCCGGCGCTGCCCGCCCCGCGAGAGCGGCGGCTCAGCGCCCCTGGAGCGCATGGGCCTTGCGCCGAGCAGCAGGGCACGCTCGGCAAGGTCGTTCGCGAGCCAGAAGACGGCGGCCACGGCGCGCATCAGCAGCCGAAGCGGCAGCGCCAGCGTGACAAGCACCCGCCACCCCACGCCATCCTGCCCACTGGCAGCCTGATGCTCGTCGCGGCGCAGCATGCAGCGGGCCAGCACCAGCGACAGCACCAGCATCAGCGGCGCAGCCATCATCGCCACCGAGACGCCGGCGCTGGTCCGCATGCCGGCCACGCCGTACTCGAAGGCGAGGATCGGGTAGACGCGGGTGGCCCCGAGCGGCCCGCCGCTGGTCAGCAGGTACGTGAGCGTGAAGCCGTTGAACGTGCTGATCACCGTCAGCAGCGTCCCGACGATCAGCACATGGTGCAGGCCCGGCAGGGTGATGTGCAGGAAGCGCCGCCAGGCGTTCGCGCCGTCCACCGAGGCCGCATCGTACTGCTCGGCCTCGATACCTTTGAGGCCGGCCAGCAGCAGGATGACCATGAACGGCGTGCCGGCCCAGACGTTGACCACGATGACCGACATCAGGGCCGTGCGCGGATCGCTGAGCCAGGGCTGCGCCTGGGACATCACCCCGAGAACGTTCACAAGGATGTGGTTCAGGCTGCCGAAGAACGGGTCGAGCAGCATCCGCCAGGCCAGCGCCCGGACCACCTCAGGGATCACGTAGGGCGTCAGCAGCAGGCCGCCCAGCACCGATCCGAAGCGTGGCAGGTTGTGGAGCAGCAGCGCGGCCGACAGCCCGAGCGCCAGCTTCAGCACCACCGACGCGCCCGTGAACGTCAGCGTGACGCCGATGGACCGCGTGAACCGCTCGTCGCCCCAGAGCGCGATGTAGTTGTCCAGCCCGACGAACGGCCCGACCTTGAACCCGACGACGTTGTGAAAGCTGAACCAGAGCGCCCGCAGGAACGGGTACGCCTTTATCGTCGCCAGGATCAGCACCGTCAGCGCGACGAACAGGTACGCCGTGGGCCAGTCACGCCCGAGGACACGCTGCGACAGCTTGAACCAGCGCCGTGAGCCGAGCGGCACCGGCTCGGTCCGATTCAGGCTGGCCGGTCGAGACTGCGAGGTCAGAAGAGGCCTCCTCGGCGCTGGGATCGGGCGCGCGACGCGAGAGGCGCACGTTCGGGGCGTCTGCGCGGCGCGCGCCCGGCGTATGGTAGACCACCGGCCAGGACGCGGCAGGCGGGCACGGTCGCGGCAGGCGGGCACGGTCGCGGCGGACGGACCGGCCCCCTCCGGTATCCTTCCCAGACCGACGTAGCGCTCGCCGGCCGGCAGACGGCCACGCTGCCCAGGCAGCACGCCCGGCTGGCAGCATGCAGGCTGACCGGCGGCGCGGAGGTACACAAGACGTTGCAGCCACTCGTCATCATCGCGGACCGTATCGCACAGGAAGGGCTCGACCTGCTGGGCGAGCAGTGCCGCGTTCATGGGCTGACCGGCGGCTCGCTGGCGGAGGATCCGCTGCTTGCCGAGGCCGAAGCGCTGATCGTTCGGAGCGAGACCCGAGTGGACGCCGATCTGATCGGCCGCGCGCCCCGGCTCCGGGTCATCGGGCGAGCCGGCGCCGGCGTAGACACCATCGACGTGCCGACGGCCACGGCGCGGGGCATCGTGGTGGTGAACGCGCCGGGCGGCAACGCCATCGCCGCCGCCGAGCACGCCCTGGCCCTGATGTTCTCGCTGGCCCGGCACATCCCGCTGGCCGACCGCCAGATGAAGCAGGGCCAGTGGAAACGGTCGGCGCTGGTCGGCAGCGAGCTGACCGGCAAGACGCTCGGGCTGGTGGGGCTGGGCCGCGTCGGCACCGAGGTGGCCCGCCGGGCGCTCGGTCTGGAGATGGACGTCCTGGTCTACGATCCGTACGTGCCGGACGTCCACATCCGCACGCTGGGCTGCGAGCCGTCCCCACTCGACAGCCTGCTTCAGCGAGCCAACTACGTCTCGCTCCACGTCCCCCTGACCGACACGACGCGCAGCATCATCGATGCCGAGCGGCTGGCCCTGATGCAGCCCGGAACCTGCCTGGTGAACTGCGCGCGCGGCGAGCTGGTCGATCAGACCGCGCTGCTGGCGGCGCTCGACGCCGGCACGCTGGCCGGAGCGGCCATCGACGTGTACCCCACCGAGCCGGTCGGCCCCGACGACCCGCTGCCGCACCACCCGAAGGTGATCGCCACGCCGCACCTCGGAGCATCGACCGTCGAGGCGCAGGCCGGCGTGGCCGTTCAGGTCGTCCGCGAGGTACTGGCCGTCCTCGCAGAGCAGCCGCCGCAGTTCGCCGTGAACGCGCCGAGCATCCGCCCCGAGGAGATGGGGCTGCTGCGGCCCTACATGGATCTTGCCCGGCAGCTTGGCAAGCTAGCGACCCAGCTGGTGGACGGCGCGATCCGCTCGGCGGAGATCGAGTACCGGGGGGCGATCGCCGAGGAGAGCACGTCGGCAGTCACGGCGACGGCGATCCAGGGCCTGCTGGAGCCGATCTCGGACGTGCCGGTCAACCTCGTCAACGCCCGGCTGCTGGCCCGACAGCGCGGCCTGGAGGTCGAGGAGCGGCGCTCGGCCACCCCGGAGCACTACACCAGCCTCGTGCGGGTGGTCGTGCATGCGTCGGACGGAGACGTCAGCGTGGCCGGGGCCGTCTCCGACGGGCGGCCGGCCATCGTCCAGATCGGGGACTACTCACTGCACCTGCCGGCCGTCCCCGGCTACCTGCTGCTGACCAGCCACCACGACCGCCCCGGCATCATCGGGACGGTGGGGCGGCTGCTCGGCGAGGCCGACGTGAACATCTCCTCGATGCAGGTGGGCCGGTCGACGGCGCGCGGGCGGGCGCTGATGCTGCTCTCGGTGGACGATCCGATCCCGCCGACCGTCGTCTCACAGCTTCGCGGCCTCGACAACTTCGCGGCGGTCAAGGTGCTCAGACTCTGACCGCCGGCGCGGGAGACGGTGACGCATGGCAACACGACTCTTCAACTTCAGCGCCGGGCCGGCCGCCATGCCGGTCGAGGTGCTGGAAGCGTCCGCGCGGGCGCTGGTGGACTACAACGGCATGGGCGCCGGCATCGCCGAGCTGAGCCATCGCGGCCCGGAGCTGGATGCCGTCTTCGACGAGACGACCACCCGCGTCCGCGCCCTGATGGACGTGCCCGACGAGTACGATGTGCTCTACCTTCAGGGCGGCGCGACGCAGTTCTTCGCGACGATCCCGATGTGCTTCCTGCACGGCCACGCCGACTACCTCCTGACCGGCGAGTGGACCGTCAAGGCGGCCGAAGCCGCTCGCTACTACGGCCAGGTGAACGTCGTCGGGTCGAGTGAGGCGACCGGCTTCGACCGGCTGCCGACCGGATGGCAGCCCACCGAGGGAGCGGACTACCTCTACATCTGCTCCAACGAGACGATCACCGGCGCACGCTGGTCGACGCTGCCGACCCATCCGACCCTGGTGGTGGACGCCTCGTCCGAGCTGATGGCGAGGCCGCTCGACGTGCGGCAGACGGCCATCATCTTCGGCGGGGCGCAGAAGAACCTCGGGCCGGCCGGCGTCGTGCTGGCGATCATCCGCCGCGACCTGTACGAGCGCATCCCGGCGTCGGTCCCGGCCATCTTCGACTTCCGGGCGCACGCGAAGTCCGGCTCACGGCTGAACACGCCGCCCACGCTGGCCGTGTACATGCTCCTGGAGACGCTGCGCTGGCTGGAGCGCCAGGGCGGACTGGCCGAGATCGAGCGGCGCAACGAGCAGAAGGCGGCCCTGATCTACGACGCCCTGGACGAGCACCCCGGTTTCTACCGGCCGGTCGTGACGGACATCCCGAATCGGAGCCGCATGAACGTGACGTTCCGCCTCCCGTCCGACGCCCTCACGGCAAGCTTCCTGGCCGAGTCGGCGGCCCGCAACATGATCGGGCTGAAGGGGTATCGAACGGTGGGCGGCATCCGGGCCAGCATCTACAACGCGATGCCGGTCGAGGGGTGCGCGGCGCTGGCCGAATTGCTGCGGGACTTCGCCGAGGCGCACGGATAGACGAACGCCGATCGGGCGCCGAACCCTGGTGGCGCCGTTCTCGCGAAGTGCTTGCGAACTCCCATGTCATCCTGAGATCCCATGTCATCCTGAGATCCCATGTCATCCTGAGCTGGCGAAGGATCTCACCCGCTGACGCGGACGGTCAGGGGGTGAGATCCTTCATTGCGCTCGCAGGCTCGCTGCATTCAGGATGACATGGCAACGGTCGTTGACGGTCAGGGGGTGAGTTCTTCGCTCTGCTCGCAGGCTCGCTGCATTCAGGATGACATGGCAACGGTTGTTGACGGTCGGCGGGTGAGGTTCTTCGCTCTGCTCGCAGGCTTGCTGCATTCAGGATGACATGGCAACGGTCGTTGACGGTCGGCGGGTGACGTTCTTCGCTCTGCTCGCAGGCTCGCTGCATTCAGGATGACATGGGAACCTGCACGGGGTGTCCGGGCGGCTGCCGACTACGATTCTGGCGGCAGCAGACCCGTCGATGTGTCGAGGCGCGGCGTCCAGGCCCCGGCGTCCACCGCCGAGATGAAGTCCATCACGACCTGATTGAAGAGGGCCGGCTCTTCGAGGTTGACCGTGTGGCCCGTCTTCGGCACGATCAGCAGCCCGCTGTTGGGGATCTTTCGCTTCATCAGCAGTGCCGGCTCCAGCGCCAGCTCGTCCTCGTCGCCGGCCACGATCAGGGTCGGGACGGCCAGGCCCGGCAAACGGTCAGCCACCTCGTAGAGCGTCTTGCGCTTCCCCTGGACGTTCCGCATCGTCAAGGCCGAGCCAGCCGTCGAGTGCTCGGCCAGGTGGGAGAGCAACGTCGCGAAGCCGAGTGGATCCTTCTGCTGGAAGCGGAGCCGTGACGGGCCACGACCGTAGGTCTGAGCCGCCTGCTCCATCCCGACCCGCTCGAAGAGATCGGCCGTCTCGCGAGCGTTGGCGCGGAACTCCTCAGGGTTGACGCTCCCGAAGCCGGCCCCGGCCGCCGTCAGGCTCAGGCAGACCTCGGGATGGGCCAGCCCGAGCTTGACCGTGACGTTCCCGCCCATCGACAGCCCGACGATGTGGGCCTTCTCGATGCCGAGGTGGCGCAACAGGGTGTAGGCGTCCTCGACGTTCTGCTCCTCCGAGTAGGCGGCAGGGTCCATCGGCACGGACGACGGGTGATAGCCCCGCGCGCTGTAGGCGATGGCGCGGTAGCGGCGGGCGAAATACTGCACCTGGGGCGCCCAGGAGCGGTAGTCGCCCGCGAACTCGTGGATGAACAGGACCGGGGTGCCGGTCCCATGCTCTTCGTAGTAGATCTCGACGCCGTTGATCGGTGCGAGCGCCATTGCCTGCCTCCGAGAATGCGGGAGGCCCTCGCCCTGTGCGCGGGCGAGGGGGAGCCACATCGCTACTCTGCCGTCAACCTGATCCGCGTCCCGACGGTGTTCTGGACGAAGGCGTCAGGACGCCGCTCGTAGACGGCGTAGGCCGCACGATACCCCGTGCAGTGGGCCGGCGCCACGACGTCCGGCTCAAAATCCAACAGCATCCGCACGACCGGATCGATGCGGCTGTGGAACAGTTTCGGGCCAAGGTGGAAGCCGCCCATCACGGCGTGTACCCGATCCACGCCGGTCAGGGCGCGAGCGTAGGTGACCATGTTGACGATGCCGGCGTGCCCGCAGCCGGAGATGACCACCAGCCCCTTGCCGCGCACGTCGACGACAATCGCCTGGTCGTCGCAGATCAGCGGGTCCGGGGTCATCTCGCCGTCGCGCTCGGCGTAGTGGGCCGGCCAGCCGGTCTCGACGTCGTTGGTCCGTTCGACCTGTCCCGTCACCAGCACCATGCCGTCGAGCACCAACGACGGCTGCTCGGTCTCGGTCAGGCTGAGGCCAGCATCGAGGAGACCCTGCCGCGAGAGGCTGGCCGACCGCTCAATCGTGCCCGTAGCCGACATCGTGCCGCGCCGCAGGAAGGCGTCTGGGTGGAGCACCAGCGGCATCCGCAGCCGCCCGAGCCGCTCCTCCAGGCCGATCAGCCCGAGAACGTGATCCCAGTGTCCGTGCGAGAGCACGACCACGGACCAGTCGGCGGGCGTGAGGCCCAGGCAGTCGAGGTTGTTGACGAGGCCATGCGGGCTGCCGCCAGCGTCGAACAGGAGCGAGCGGGACATGCCGTTGCCGGTGACCTTGACCAGCAGCGCCAGCCCGTGCCCGCCGACGAACGGGTTCTTCTGCTCGCCAGCCAGCAACTGCGACGCCAGCGGCGAGCCCTGCGAGCGCAGCCGCTCGACCGGCCCCTCGCCGGGCACCCCGAGATCGACGATGTTCTCGTAGAGCGTGGTGATCTCGACCGAGTCGACCGGGATCAAGGGCACGGCCGGGCTGCGTGAGACAACCTGCACCGCGGAGCCGTCACCTGCCGTGGCCATCACCGACCTCCTACACGCTGACGCTCAGGCGTTCTTCTCGGACGGCCCCATCATGTCGTTGAGCAGGTTGAGGGCGGCCCAGGCGAACGTCTCCATGTTGGTCGGGCGGTCGCCGTGGCCGGTCTCGATAGTGTCGGCCCGCTCCTCGCGCGAGACGCCCGGCCCGACCACGCCGACGCAGGCATGGCCGGGCGCGTCGCCGTACCGATTGCCGGTCGGGCCAGTCGCGCCGGTCTCGCCGACGCCCCAGGTCGATCCCATCACCGTACGAACGCCGCGCGCCAGCACCAGCGAGTGCTCCTCAGTGGCGGCCCGCGGCTCGGTCACCGTCTGCCGGTCAAGCTGCAAGAAGGACATCTTGGCGTCGGTGGTGTAGACGACTGCTCCCCCTCGGAAGTACCGTGATGCGCCGCCCACGGCCAGCAGCGCCGCCGAGATCAGCCCGCCCGCCGACGACTCGGCCACGGCGACGGTCTCGCCGCGCTCCACCAGCCGCGCCCCGACCACCTGCGCCAGTGCCATCAACCGCGATCCCTGCTCGTCTGCTGCGTCGCTCACGTCGCGCCCTCCCATGCTCCCACGTCTCGTGTCGGAGAGCGTAGCCCGGCGCGATGCTCGACGCCAGCGCGAGTGATCTGCCGAGCGCCGGAATACGGCCAGCCTTCGTGGCGTTAGGAGGGTACGATACGCGGGCTCGCGCTATCCTGATGTCTGCGCGCCCACGGTCGGGTGTGCGGAGGAGTACGTTGACCGTTCCCGTACAGCAGAACGCTGGGGCCGCCGCGCCGAGCGGCCAGGCCGGGCCGAACCTGTTCCAGCCGCTGTCGCTGCGCGGCGTGACGCTGCGGAACCGGATCATGGTCGCGCCGATGTGCCAGTACTCGTGCGTCGACGGCTACGCCACCGACTGGCACCTCGTCCACCTGGGCAGCCGGGCGGTCGGCGGGGCCGGGCTGGTGATGACCGAGGCGGCGGCCGTCGAGCCGCGTGGACGTATCAGCGGCCACGACGCCGGCATCTGGGAGGATGGGCACATCCAGGCCTGGGCCGGCGTGGCGCGCTTCATCAGGAGCCAGGGCGCGGCGCCGGCCATTCAGCTTGCCCACGCCGGCCGCAAAGCGAGCGTCCACCGGCCGTGGCAGGGCGGCGCGCCGCTGACGCCCGACGAAGGGGCCTGGCAGACGGTCTCGGCAAGCGCCCTGCCGTTCTCAGACGGCTGGCACACGCCCGCTGCGCTCTCCACCGCCGAGGTCGGCCAGGTCGTCGGGCTGTTCGCGCAGGCGGCGCGGCGGGCGCTGGCGGCCGGCTTCGAGGTCGCGGAGATCCACGCGGCCCACGGCTATCTGATCAACCAGTTTCTCTCGCCGCTCTCCAACCGGCGCACCGACCAGTACGGTGGGTCGTTCGAGAACCGCGCGCGGCTGTTGCTGGAGATCGTGGACGCCGTCCGCCCGATCTGGCCGGCCGATCTGCCGCTGTTCGTGCGGCTCTCCTGCACGGAGTGGACGGAGGGCGGCTGGACCGGCGACGATACGGTGCAACTGGCCTGCCTGCTAGCGGCGCGCGGCGTCGACTTCATCGACTGCTCGTCGGGCGGCAACGTGGCGACGGCGAAGGTGCCGACCTCGCCAGGCTATCAGGTCTCCTTCGCGGGGCGGGTGCGCCGCGAGGCCGATCTGCCGACTGGCGCGGTCGGGCTGATCACCGCGCCCGAGTTTGCCGAGGCGATCCTCGCCAGCGGGCAGGCCGACGCCATCCTGCTGGCCCGCGAGCTGCTCCGCGATCCGTACTGGCCGCTGCACGCCGCCAGTGCGCTCGGCGCGACCATCGACTACTGGCCAGCCCAGTACACCCGCGCGCGGCGCTGACTGGCAGGCGGCAGACAGGCGCCCCTCACCCCCGGAAGCCCTCACCTGGTCATCAGGACCGTACCATCTTGTGGAGGCATGGCAATGGCAGCGAGTGGAGCACCGGTCGTCGATTTCTACCTGGACACGGCCTGTCCGTGGTCGTGGCGGACCTCGGTCTGGATGCGCGAGGTCATGAAGGTCCGTGACGTCGACGTCCACTGGAAGTTCTTCAGCCTGGAGCTGGTGAACAAGAAGAACGATCCGACGGCCCAGCCCCGAGCGGGTCACCTGGAGAGCCGCAACACCTTCCGCGCGATGGTGCTGGCACGCCGCAAGTACGGCGACGAGGCGGTCAACAAACTGTACGAGGCGTTCGGCACGGCCAAGCACGAGGAGAAGAAGGATCTCGACGAGGCGATGGTCCGCGCCTGCATCGAGAAGGCTGGGTACTCGCCGAGCCTGCTGGACGAGGCCCTGGCCGACCCGACCACCGAGACGGAGTACGTGGATGAGCACACGGCCATCAACGAGAAGGGCGCGTTCGGCGTGGCCTCGCTGGTGATCGACGGCAGCGAGCCGGTGTTCGGTCCGGTCATCATCCCCGTCCCGACGGGCGAAGAGGCCGGCGACCTCTGGGACCACATCTCGGCGATGAGCACGAAGGGCTACTTCTTCGAGCTGAAGCGCACCCGGCAGTAAGGTCTTGGGTCGTAGATCGAGGGTCGTGGGGGCGGCGCGAGTCGCCCCCACGACCTACGATCCACGACCCAAGACCCCTGCCTACGACCCACCACCCTCGGTCTACGACCTCAGGACCGCGCCGAGGCCCGGGCCGGTCGGCATGGTCAACTGGCCGCGATGGGCTGCCACCGCGTCGAACGGGTCGCGGGCCAGCAAGAGGTTGCCGTCGAGGTCGAGCGAGTCGCAGAGGGGGGCCAGCTGCGTCGCCGCCGCGATGCCCAGCCCGCTCTCGACCATGCAGCCCATCATCACCTTCAGGCCGTACGCCCGCGCCGTCTGGACGTGCTGAAGGGCCGGCAGCAGCCCGCCGCACTTCTGGAGCTTGACGACGATGCCGTCGCAGCGGCCAGCCACTCGCGCCACGTCGCGGGCCGTCACGCAGCCCTCGTCGGCGTAGACCGGCAGGCGGGTCGCGCGGCTCACCTGACACAGCCCGTCGAGGTCGTCGGCGCGGACCGGCTGCTCGATCAACTCGATGTCGAACTGCTCCAGCCTCGGCAGCGCCCCGATGGCCTCCTTGGCGCTCCAGGCCCCGTTGGCGTCGATCTGGATGCGAGCGTCGGGGCGGGCCTCGCGGATCGCCCCGAGCCGAGCCACGTCGTCAGCCGTCCCGACCTTCACCTTCAGCAGCGGGTACTCGGCGGCAGCGGTCGCCTTCTCGCCCATCTTCTCCGGCGTGTCGATCCCGATGGTGAACGACGAGAGCGGCACCCGCTCGTCGATGCCCCACAGCTTCCAGACTGGCGCGCCGTACCGCTTGCCGACCAGATCCCAGAGCGCAAGCTCCAGCCCGGCTCTCGCTGCCGGGTTGTGGTGGGCGGCATGCTCAAGCTGCGTCACCGCCCGGTGGATCTCCAGCGGGTTCTCAGGGAGCACGTCCACCAGCTTCGGGAGCCAGGCCAGGACGCTCTCCTGGCTCTCGCCGTAGTAGGCGTTCGGACCGGCCTCGCCGTACCCGACCAGCCCGTCAAGCTCGACGCGCACCAGCACGTTACGAGCAACCGTCGTGGTGCGCCGCGAGATGCCGAACGGATTCTGAAGTGGGAGGTCGAGCGGCTCGAACGTGACCCTTGCTGTGCTCATTGGACAATCACCACGGCGGGCGGCCTACTTCGTCACGGCGTCGAGCAGGTTCGCGACGCCGTAGCGGATCGGGTCGGTGGCCGGCAGCCCGAGATCGTCCTCGACCTTCTTGATGGCGTCCTTCGCAGCCGCCTCGTCCAGGTCGTAAGTGTTGAGCGCCACCCCGGCGACCTTGCTCGGGCGCAGCCAGGAGGCCGCCTCCTCGTACCCCCGCAGGACCGTCTTGAGGGGCGGAATCGGGGTGGTGTAGCGGCGGATCTCCGTCCGGGACGGCTGGTGGCAGAGGATCATCTTCTCGGGGGCGGTGCCGTGCAGCAGGCCCATCGTCACGCAGGAGTAGCCAGGGTGGAACAGGGAGCCCTGCCCCTCGACCCAGACCCAGTCGTACTGCTGGGCGGCCGGCACCACGATCTCCTCGATGGCGCCGTTCACGAAGTCGGAGATGACGCGGTCGATGGCGAGGCCGTTGTTGGCGATCATGATGCCGGTCTGGCCGGTCGCCACGAAGGTCGAGTTGAGGCCGCGCTGACGGGCCAGCAGGTCAAGCTCCAACGCCGTGGACATCTTCCCGACGTTGCAGTCGCTGCCGACGGTCAGGATGACGGTGCTGCCGGGGCGATGCTCGTAGCCCATGCCCACGGGCGGATGCTCGGGCACGTCGCGCAGATCGACCAGCTTGACGCCCTTCGCCTGCGCACGCGCCATCAGGTCTTCGTCGTGGGTGATGAACGTGTGCAGGCCGTTGTAGATGTCGATGCCACGGTCGATGGCCGTGATGATCTCGTCGCGCATCTCGGGCGGGAGGTCGCCGCCGCGCGAGGCGATCCCGACGAGCAGGCGGCCGGTGTTCGCCGGCAGATCGGCAACTTTCGCGAAGATCGGCACGTCGGGCCGCACATGGTACACATCGGCGGCCGTCTTGCCGGCGCGCTCTGGGTCGACCATGCCGACAATTAGGTCGGGGCTGTACCGAAGAACGCCGACGGCGGTCTTGGCGTTGAACGGATCGTCGCTGTTGACGAGGATGGCGAGAGGTGTCCCAGCCACGAGCGTGCTCCAGGCGCGCCGAATTCTTCCGACGAGATGCCAGAGGCGGAGGGGCCGAGCCGCCGGCGCGTGATGCAGAAGGGTAGCGCGAGCGATGGTCGCCGGCAACCGGCAAGGTGCACAACGCGTGGTCAGTCATCCGAGGCGTATGCGTGCGGCCCACTGACCAAGGCGCGGCGTCGGGGCGTGAAAGCCCCGACGATGCGGCACGACACACCCAGTATGCGATCGCCCTGCCCCCTCGCTCAGGGCAATCGCATGTTCGCTGGTGTTCCCGAAGCGCGACGAGACGCGCAGGCGGGGGTTGAAAGCCCCGACGCGGCGGCACGACGCGCTCAACATACGATTGCACTGGTGCCAGCATCAGGGCGATTGCATGTTCGTTGGTGTCCCCGAAGCATCATGGAACGCGCAGGCGGGGGTTGAAACCCCCGCCTACAGTCATGCAGTCGCTGCGCGACGAAGGACCAGATCAACCATCGACACGTAAGACAGGAGCGTCGCGCAGCGACTGCAGGATCGTAGGCGGGGCTTTCAAGCCCCGACGCGGCGGCACGACGCGCTCAACATACGATTGCCCTGGGGATGCGTGCCGTGGGGTGGACACCGGGCCGCCCGGTGCCGATAATACAAGCGCCATGCACGCAGACACGATGCTCGGTTCGCAGGTCACCAGCAGCGCCCTCGCTCAGGATGCGCTGTCGGTTGCCCCGGCCCTGGTATCGGTCTCTGGCCTGACGGCTGCCGTAGCGGTCTCCGTATCGCCAGTGTCAATTATCGGCATCGTCATTATTTGCCCCGCAGGGGGCGTGCTCGGCTGACAGTCAGACGGACAGAGTCGGAACGCACGAGGCCCCTGCGGAGACGCGGGGGCCTTTTTCGCGCCCCGCGCCAGACCAGCCCGCAGACTGGCCCCGCCCATCCGACCGATGGTCACCAACACAACGGATACCGGCACACGCGCGCCCAGCACTCAGCACTCAGCACTCAGCACTCAGCACTCAGCACCACAACGACGCCGACAGGGCAGGACCGGCCGCTCAGCTTCCTCAGCACGGCCTCAGTGGAAAGGACGCGGGAACCTCATGACTCCTCAGACCCTCGAACGGGACGAACAGGCGACAACTGACGGCAGCAGGCCCGGCAGCGGAGCCTCCTCGCTCCCGAAGACCGGCTCCGCCCTCCTCTGCGAGGCCCTCAAGGCCCACGGCGTCCGCACCGTCTTCGGCTACCCCGGCGGCGCGGCGCTCCCGCTCTACCGTGAGCTTGCCAACCACGAAGATGGTCTGCGCCACCTGCTCGTGCGCCACGAGGAGAACGCCGCCCTCGCCGCCGACGGCTACGCCCGCGCGACCGGCTTCCCCGGCGTCTGTATGGCCACCAGCGGCCCCGGCGCCACCAACCTCCTGACCGGCATCGCCACCGCCATGATGGACTCGGTCCCCGTGCTCGCGCTGACCGGCCAGGTCGCCAGCAGCGTGATCGGCACCCAGGCGTTCCAGGAGGTCGACATCGTCGGGATGGCCCGGCCGGTGGTCAAGGCCGCCCTCCAGGCGCAGCGTCCAGAAGAGGTTCCTGGCCTCGTGGCCGAGGCGTTCCGGATCATGCGCGAGGGCCGCCCGGGACCAGTCCTCCTCGACCTGCCCAAAGACGTGCTGATGGGAACGGCCACCGTCGAGCAGCGTCCGCTCGCCGAAGCGCCCCGGAAGGTCACCTCCCCGACCCTCGACGCCGACCTTGACCGCGTGGCTGCCCTGCTCGACAACGCCGAGCGCCCGGTCCTCGCGGTGGGTCGTGGCGTCCTGCTCGCCGCCGGCGAGGCCGCGATCCTGGCGCTGGCCGAGCGGCTCCAGGCGCCGGTCGTCTCCACCCTCCTCGGCATCGGCGCGATGCCCGAGTCGCACCCGCTGATGTTCGGCATGGCCGGCATGCACGGGACCGTCGCCGCGAACATGGCCCTGCACCACGCCGATCTGATCCTCGGCCTCGGCATGCGCTTCGACGACCGCTGGGTCGGTCGCGCCGCCGACTTCGCCCCCGAAGCCACCATCGTCCACGTGGACGTCGATCCTGTCGCGTTCGGCCGCGTGGCCCGCTGCGATGTGCCAGTCCTCGGCGATGCCGGGCTGGTGCTCGACGGGCTGCTGGCGCGCGTCTCGGCCGGCGATCGCGCTGACTGGCTCGCGCGCCTGCGCCTCTGGGACGCCGACCACGCCGACTGCCTCGCGCCGCGCTTCGGCGACGAGATGGAGTCAGGCGAAGTGCTCCGCGCCCTCAAGGAGGTGACAGGCGGCGCGGCCACCCTCGTGGCGGACGTCGGTCAGCACCAGATGTTCGTCGCCCTGCACACCGGCTTCGACCGCTCCGGCAGCTTCTTCACCAGCGGCGGCCTCGGCACGATGGGCTACGCGGTCCCGGCCTCGATGGGCATCGCCGTGGCGCGGCCCGGCGAGGAGGTCTGGGCCATCGTCGGGGACGGCGGTTTCCAGATGAGCGCCCCGGAGCTGACCACGCTCGCCGTCAACCAGCTCCCGGTCAAGATGCTGATCCTCAACAACGGTTGCCTGGGCATGGTTCGCCAGTGGCAGGAGCTGTTCTACGACAACGTCTACAGCCACTCGGTCCTGCCCCATCCCGACTTCGCGAAGCTGGCCGAGGCGCACGGCGTCCCCGGGCGGACGGTCACGCGCCGCGAGGAGCTTCGCGAGGCGCTCGCGTGGGCGCGCACGACGCCCGGCCCGGTCCTGCTGGAGGTCCGCGTCCAGATGGAGGAGACGGTGCTGCCGATGGTCCCGGCCGGCGCGGCGACCGGCGAGATGATCTGCCTCGGCGGCCGGGTGCTGCCGGAGTAATCAGTTCTCAGCGGTCAGCGGTCAGCGGTCAGCGGTCAGCGGTCAGCGGTCAGCGGTCAGCGGTCAGCGGTCAGCGGTCAGCGGTCAGCGGTCAGCGGTCAGCGGTCAGCGGTCAGCGGTCAGCGGTCAGC
>JADZEM010000179.1 GCA_020850535.1 Chloroflexota bacterium | reverse complement strand
TCGTATGTTGAGCGCGTCGTGCCGCCGCGTCGGGGCTTGAAAGCCCCGCCTACCATCCTGCAGTCGCTGCGCGACGCTCCAGTCGCACCAGTGCCGGCCGTTCCCGGCGGCCGTCGCGCAGCGACGGCGTGCGTGTAGGCGGGGACTTCAGTCCCCGACCGCCCGTTCCATGATGCTTCGGGTACACCGATGAACATGCAATCGCCCTGAGGGGCGAGTGCTGACGTCGCCTCGCTATCCGTGAGCGTGCGTACTAGACTCTCCCAGGCGTGCCGACGACGGCGCGCGTGGGAGAACGACGATGAGCCAGCCAGCCGCCGACGACGCGCTGCGTCAGACGCTCCTTCAGGTCACGACGGCCACCGCATCGGCCATGCTGTTCAGGCGGGGCTACCCGTTCACCTTCATGCTCGGCGCGAACCCGATCCAGCGGGGCGCGAAGGTCTGTGGACGCGCCGTCACCCTCCGCTTCGGGCCGGGCCGCCCGGATCTCGCCGTCTCTGAAGAGGACCGCAACACCAAAGACCCGATGTGGGTCGCCATCGAGAACCTCGGGCCGGGCGATGTCCTCGTCATGGACTGCGGCGGCAACCAGAGCGGCGCGACGACTGGCGACATCCTGGCGGCCCGCATCAAGTATCGGGGCGCCCTCGGCGTGGTGTGCGACGGCGCGATCCGCGACGCCGCCCAGATCCGCGAGCTGGTGGGCCTGCCCGCCTGGAGCCTCGGCGTGCAGGGACTGGGGTTCACACCGAACCTGGTCAGCATCGACTGGAACGTGCCGATCCGCTGCTTCGGCACCACGGTGATCCCCGGCGACTACATCCTGGCCGACGACGACGGCGCGGTCGTGATCCCGGCCCACCTGGCGCAGGAGATCGCGGACGTGGCCTCCGAGCAGGAGCACAAGGAGACGTTCATCCGGGGCCTCGTGCAGGAGGGCGTGCCGGTCAGCGAGTGCTACCCGCCGAACCCGGCCACGCTGGAGAAGTACTACGCCTGGAAGAAGGCTGGGAACTAGCGTATGACCGTCACCGACGCTCAGTTGCACGTCTGGGAGGCTGACCGCCCGGACCGGCCCTGGAATCGCCCGCACCAGCCGCAGTTGCCGGAGCCGTTCACCTACGAGCGTGCCCTGGCGATGCTCGACGAGCACGGCGTAGACCGAGCCGTCCTGGTGCCACCGCTGGTGAGCGGCTTCAACAACGACACGGCCAACGCCTACGCCCTGGACGCGGCGGCGGCTCACCCCGACCGCTTCGTGGTGATGGGGCGCTTCGATCCGCGCCCGGCCGATGCCCGCGAGCGGCTGGAGCACTGGCTCGATCAGCCGGGCATGCGTGGAATCCGCCTCTCGCTGGAAGGCCCGCCCGCGCCGCGGCTGCTCGAAGAGGGGCTGCTGGAGTGGGCCTGGCCGATCTGCGAGCGGCTCGGGATCGCCGTCTACTTCCTGCGGCCGGGCCAGCCCGAGCAGATCGCCGAGGTCGCCGCGCGGTTCCCCGGTTTGCGGATCGTCGCGAACCACCTGTCGCTGGGCGGCGAGCGCAGCCCGGAGCTGCTGGCGGCGCACATCGACAAGCTGGCCTCGCTGGTTCCGCACGCCAACGTGGCGGTGACGATCTCGTCGCTGCCGATGTCCTCGAACGAGGACTACCCGTACGCCGACCTCCACGACTCGGTCCGCCGCGTGTTCGAGCTGTTCGGGACGGCCCGGCTGGCCTGGGCCACGGATTACACGGCGGCGCGGGGCCGGCTCGGGGAGGCGGTCACCTACACGAAGCTGCGCGACTTCGTGGAGGTCGCCGTGCCGGGCCTGTCGGCCAGCGAGCGCGCGGACCTGTTCGGCGGGACGGTCAGCCGCTGGCTGAACTGGGAGTGACCGGCAGCCCGTAGCTCGCAACGCCGCTCAATCTGGCGCCCGCGGCGCTCCCGTACCACGAGCGTCAGCGAGTGGACCCGCATGGCGACGGTCCGACTCGCCGACGCTCGCGGTGCGGATGGCGTCCTCTTTGCACGGCATCGGCCCGTGGCTTGTGGCGGGTTTTGATTGCAGGGATGGCGTTGCCTGCAGTCAAGAACCCGCACTTTCTTTCGCATTGCGGCCTCGCCGATCCGTGCCTATGATCATCTCTAGATTTTCATAGATGCGGAGGTGTCTCTATGAGCGAGGCGCTTCGGGTGTACAAGGCCGAGCTTTTCAAGGCGCTCGGCCACCCCACGCGGATCCGCATTCTGGAGCTGCTCCGCGAGGGGGAGTCCAGCGTGTCGGACCTCCAGGCCAGCCTCGACGTCGAGGCGTCGGTCGTCTCCCAGCAACTGGCGGTGCTCCGCGCTCGGCGCATCGTCCAGACCCGCAAGGTCGGCAGCAACGTCTACTACCGCGTGCGCGATCCCCAGGTCTGGCAGATCCTCGACGCGGGACGGGAGTTGTTCGTCAGCAATCTTGCCGAGCTTCGCGCCAGCCTCGACGAGGATGAGACGGCCGCCCGGCTGGCGCGGGGGGCAGAGTGAGCGACGCCATACTGTCCGCGACGCAGCGGGAGCCCGGGCTGCTCGGCCTGCTGCGTCGCGAGTTCAAGGGTTACAACGCGGGTATCTTTCAGGCGGACCTGATTGCCGGGCTCACCGTGGCCGCCGTGGCGTTGCCGTTGGCGCTGGCGTTCGGCGTGGTCTCGGGGGCGGACGCGGCCTCCGGCCTGGTGACGGCGATCCTGGCCGGCCTGCTGATCGGCGGCCTTGGTGGCGGCCCCTACCAGATCTCTGGCCCGACCGGCGCGATGTCCGCCGTCCTGCTGGTCATCGCTGCGAAGCACGGGATGCCGGGCGTCTGGGTCGCGGGGGTCATGGCCGGCATCCTGATCCTCCTGATGGCGATCTTCAAGCTTGGACGGATCATCTCGTTCATTCCGTCGCCGGTCATCGTCGGGTTCACCTCGGGGATCGCCGTCATCATCGGCGTCGGCCAGTTCCCGAACGTGTTCGGCACGGCTGAGGGCGGCAGCGAGGGCGTCACGGCGATCCTGGCCGGCTACGTCGTGCACGGGCTGCACCCGGACATCCGGACCGTGACGCTGGCCGGCGTGGTGGCCGCGTCGATGGTGATCCTGCCGAAGCTGTTCCCGCGTCTGCCGGCCTCGCTGGTGGGTATCGCGCTGGCGACGGTGCTGGCGCAGGCGCTCGGCTGGACCGTGCCGATCATCGGCGAGATCCCCCGCACGATCCTGCTCGACCACCGGCTGACGCCTGACTTGCTCACGCCGGGCATGATGCTCGACGTGACGACGGCCGCCGTCTCCATCGCGATTCTCGGCGCCGTCGAATCGCTGCTGTGCGGGGCCGTGGCCGGCAACATGACGGGCATCCGGATGGACAACCGCATCGAGCTGTACGCGCAGGCGCTCGGGAACATCGTCATCCCGTTCTTCGGTGGCGTGCCGTCCACGGCGGCTATCGCCAGGACGAGTGTCGGCATCAAGAGCGGCGGGCGCACCCGCATGGTGAGCATCATCCACAGCGTCGCGCTGCTGGTCTCGGCGCTGGTGGCCGCCCCGCTGATCGCCGAGATCCCGCTGGCGGCGCTCGGCGGCGTGCTGGTGGTCACGGCTGTGCGGATGAACGAGTGGGAGGCGATTCGCTTCTTCGTCCATCGTCGGCTGTGGCACGCACTCGCCGCGATGGTGGTGACGCTGCTGGCGACGGTTGTGCTCGATCTGACTCAGGCGATCATCCTCGGCATCGGCGTCTCGGCCGTGCTGTTCCTGCGGCAGGCCAGTGCCATCGTCGTCTCACATCAGCCGGTCGACGTCGAGCGGCTGGTGGACTACCCGGTCGACCCTTCAGACCACGATCACACCGGCACCCGCGTGGTGTACGTGACCGGACCGCTCTTCTTCGCCAGCGTCTCGGCGTTCCTGGACGCCATCGAGGGCGTGGCCTCGTCAGACCACCTGATCCTCTCGCTGCGCGGCATGCCGACTATCGACCACATGGGTGTCGAGGCGATCCGCGAGGTCATCGAGCGGCAGCGCCACGGTGGTGGCGACGTGCAACTGGCCGGGCTTCAGCCGTCCGTCCGCGACGAGCTTGAGCGGTCTGGCGTGCTGGCCTACCTGGGCGAGGACCGCATCCACTGGAGCGCCGACAAGGCGATCCTGGCCGCCGCGACGACTTCCCGTGACCAGACTGAGGCCGAGATCGAGGAAGACGACTTGCGAATGCTGAGCGCGACGGCCGGGTAGGTGGGCGAAAGGCCCTCGCCACCCCTCTCCCGCGCACAGGGAGAGGGGTCGGGGGTGAGGGCCTCCCCGTCTACCCTACTGCCAGCGCGCCCGCCGAGCGGACGCGCAGCAGGTGGACGCCGGCTCCAGCCGCCAACAGCGCCACCCCGGCGATGTCTGACCAGGGGTTGGCGTAGAGCAGGGCCAGCCCGGCCAGCCCCATGATGATCCGCTCGGGCATCTCGGCCCGGCGGATCATCCAGCCGCCGAACGTCACGGCCAGCGCCGCCACCGCGATGCAGGCCGTCCCGAACGTCCAGATAGTCGTCAGCACGTCCGCCGAGAGCACCTTGCCATCGCCCAGCAGCAGCAGGGTCGCGCCCTCGGCGTTCAGCGTGAACATGAACGGCACCAGGAAGGCCGGCATGCAGTACTTCCAGGAGAGCATCATCGTGCGGAACGGGTTGCCGCCGGTGATGGCCGAGGCCGCGAACGGCGAGAGGGCTGTCGGCGGCGACACGTCCGAGAGGACGGCGTAGTAGAAGATGAACATGTGCGCCGCCGGCTCCGGCACGCCGATGTCGCGCAGGGCCGGCACGATCATCACCGCCGCGATGATGTATGAGGCCGTCACGGGGACCGCCAGCCCGAGGATCCAGACGGCCACCGCTGCGTAGGTCACCGTCAACAGCGGGACGCCGCCGGACAGGTTGACGATCACGCCGCTGATCTTCAGTCCCAGGCCCGTGAGCGTCACCACCGAGACGATCACGCCGGCCGTGGCCGTGGTGGCCGCCACCGAGAGCGCCCCGCGCCCGCCCGACTCCAGCGCGTGCAGGAAGCGTCGGTCAGCCTCCGGATCGTTGGCGAGGCCCGGCAGCGCCAGCGAGACGCCGAGCGCCCGCAGCGCGGTGACCGCACCGGCGAGGGCCGCCGTCAGCATCATGCCCCAGAAGGCTGCCCGGCTCAGCTCCGAGCCGAGCGCCAGCAGTACGACGGCCGCGACCGCGCCGATCAGCAGCGCGCCCACCGAGGTCAGGCGCGTCTCTGGGCGCAGGAAGCTCAGCGCGAAGGCGATGGCGATGGACCAGAACACCGCCATGAACGGCGACAGCCCGACGGCCATCAGGATCGCCACGGCGAAGAGCGACGAGAAGTGGTAACCGAACTTCGCCGTCAGTTCGAGCAGCGGCGGCGTCTCGATGTCGACGGCCTGCGTGTTGAGCCGACGCGAGTCGGCCTCGATCATCAGCATGCACGACAGGTAGTAGAGGACCGTCGGGATCGAGGCCATGACCAGGACGTCAAGGTAGGAGATGTCCAGGTACTCGGCGATCAGGAACGCCGCTGCCCCGAGCGTGGGCGGCGAGAGGATCGCGCCGAGGCCGGACGCCGCCAGGATGCCGCCGGCCGTGTCACGGTCGTAGCCGGCCTTGCGGAGCATCGGCCAGGCCAGCGAGCCGAGGGTGACCGTCGTCGCCACGCCGCTGCCGGAGACGGTCCCCAGCAGGAACCCGGCCGCCGTGGCCGTGCGGCCAGCGCCGGCCCCGCTCCGCGAGCGCCCGAGCGCCGCGAACGACCAGTCCAGGAAGAACTTGCCGGCGCCGCTGTACTCCAGCACCGCGCCGTAGATCGTGAACAGGATGATGAAGGTGGCCGCCACGTCCAGCGGCACGCCGAACACGCCTTCCAGCGTCAGGTAGTTCTGCCCGACGATCCGGTGGACCGGGTAGCCGCGATGGTCGAGCGGCTCCGGCATGTACGGCCCGAGGTAGGCGTAGATCAGGAAGAGGACGGCGGTGATCGGCAGCGGCCAGCCCGTCGAGCGGCGGGTGGACTCCAACACCAGCAGGATCATCAGGATGCCCATCACCACCTCGGTGATGGTGGGGTTGACGATCCGCTGGAGCGCCGCCTCGTAGTTCACGATCAGGTAGGCCAGGCTGATGACCGACAGGATCGCCAGCAGCACGTCGTACCAGGGGACGGTGGCCTGCCGGCGGGTCTTGAGCGCGTAGCCGATGACCCCGGCCAGGATGACGGCCGTCATGCCGAGGGCGGTGGGCGAGAGCAGCTCGTCCAGGAAGCGAGCGCGCGCGGCGGCCTGCGGCACCGGCCAGTACAGCCCGACGAGGATCGCCCCGAGCAGGACGATCCCGCCGAACTCCAGCCAGCTACGCCGGCCGCGCAACGGGTAGACCAGGAACGAGAGCGCCAGGATCAGCAGGAGGAAGGTGGCGCGGTAGACGTGGGTGGAGATGCTGTACTGCGTCCAGTACAGCCCGTAGACCGAGATGCTGCCGGCCAGGATCGCGGCGATCCAGCGCCAGGGGCCGCTCACCGAGCGGGTCGACGATTCGGACTCGAACTGCTCGATGATCTCGGCAAGCTGCTCCTCGGTGAGCGGGGTCTCACTCCCGAGGAGCGCCTGCGCATCCTGGCGGGAGGCGTCATCGGATGCCCCCGACCTGCTGGCCGGCTGCCCTGTCACGTCACGGCCTCCAGACGCCCTTCTCCTGGAAGAACTTGATCGCGCCGGGGTGGTACGGGATCGAGGAGCCGGTGGCGGCCGTCTCCAGCTTGAGTGAGCGCGCCTCGGGGTGAATCTGCTGAACCTCGGTGAGGTTGTCGAAGATCGTCTTCAGCAGGTCGCCGACCTGATCCTGGTTCATGCTGGCGTTGACGAACAGGATGTTCCCGATGCCGATGCCCGGCACGTCGGCGTCAAGGCCGGCGTAGGTCGCCCTGGGCAGCAGGAAGCTGGCGTACTGGGGACCGTACTGCTCGGTCAGCTTCGGGATGTACTGGTCGGCCTTGATGAACTTGACCTTGAGGTTTGGCGTGGTCACCAGATCGGTGACGGCGGCCGTCGGCAGCCCGCCGATCCAGAAGAACGCGTCGATCTTGCGGTCCTTCATGGCCGAGACCGACTCGGCCACGCTCAGGGCGTCGCGGGTGATGTCCTTGCGCGGATCGAGCCCGGCCGCCTCCAGGATGCGGTCGGCCGCGCCCTCCGTCGAGCTGCCGGCCGAGCCAACCGAGATCCGCTTGCCCTTCATGTCCTCGACGGTGTTGATGCCGACGCCGTCGAGCGCCACGACGTGGATGAAGCTGACATAGAGGTTGGCGATGGTGCACGCCTGGATCTTGCCGGTGTCCTTGTAGGCGCCCGTGCCCATGATGGCATCGTAGGCCGAGTCCGCCGTCGACATGCCCACGTCGGCCTCGCCGGCGTGGATCAGCTTCATGTTGTCGACCGAGCCGCCCGTGACCTCGGCGGTCATCTCGGCGTTCGGCAGTTTGGCGGTGATGATGCGGGCCAGCCCGCCGCCGTACGGGAAGAAGACGCCGCCGGTGCCGCCCGTCCCGATGACCAGGCGGGCCTTGCCGGTCGGACGCGGCTTGTTGGCGTTGGCCGGGGTGCAGGCGCCAGGGTCCATCGCGGCGACCGGTTTGGCGGCAGCGGGCGCCGCGGCAGCAGCAGCGGCGGCCGGGGACGCCGCCGGCGAGGCCGAGGCTGGCGAGGCCGGCGAGGCTGAGACCGCCGCCGGGGATGCCGCTGCCGCGGCCGGCGATGCAGCGGCGGCCGGCGACGCAGCGGCGGCTGGAGATGCAGCGGCGGCTGGAGATGCAGCGGCCGGGGCCGTCGTGGCGGCTGGCTTGGCGGGCGCGGCGGTGGGGGCTGCCGTCCCGCCGCCCTGGCACGCTGCCAGGAGCAGTGATGCGAGCATGACGAGCGTCAGTAGTCGGCGCACGGAAGGTCATCCTCCTCCACGATATCGGCGTCTGTCTGGGGTGCAGGCGTCGGCGCCCGAGTGCGCGATCCGCGAGTGACGGGTACGCTACCTTTCAAGGCACACGCTGTCAAGAGTGTGGCGACAGGTTCGTCAGAGCGGGCACGTGGCGACACACGGAGCAGGACATCGGGCGGCGATGCCCGACAGGAGGTCACGTCATGGACGATCTGACCGCGATCGACCGGTCGGAGATCGGGCTCACGGCGGAGCAGCGGGCGCTGCGGCGGGCCGTCCGCGAGTTCGCCCGGGCGGAGATCGCGCCGCAGGTGGACGCACTCGAACGGGCCGGCCGCTACCCCCGTGAGCTGGTTCGGGAGGTCGGGCGGCTCGGCTACCTCGGCTGCATGATCCCGCCAGAGTACGGCGGGGCCGGCCTGGACTACACCAGCTACGGCATCGTCTGTGAGGAGCTGGCCTGGGCAGACTGGGTCTGCGCCTCGACCGTCTCGATCCAGAACTCACTGGTGGGCGGCTCGCTGGTGCGCTTCGGGACTGAGGAGCAGAAGCGGCGCTACCTGCCCTTGCTGGCCTCTGGCGAGTGGCTGTCGTCGGCCTGCCTGACGGAGCCGCGGGGCGGCTCGGACCTGGCGTCCATCGAGACGCGCGCGGTGCGCGATGCCGAGGGCTACGTGCTGACCGGCGACAAGGTCTTTATCTCGCACGCCAACCACGCCAGTCTCTTCTTCGTGCTGGCAACGGTGGACCCGGGTCTCAAGCACAGGGGCGTCTGTGCGTTCCTGGTGGAGCGGGACACGCCGGGTATCTCGACCAGCCCGCTGGCGATGCACACGCTCCGGCGCGGCGACACGGCCCAGGTCCGCTTCGACGCGGTGCGGGTGCCGGCCAGCGCGCTGCTCGGCGGGGAGGGCAACGGTTTTCGGGTGGTCGGCTCGGCGCTGGACACCGGCCGCTTCTCGGTAGCGTCCCGGGCGGTCGGGCAGGCCCAGGCCTGCGTGGATGCGTCGCTGGCCTACGCCCGCCAGCGGACCCAGTTCGGCCAGGAGATCGGGCGGTTCCAGATGATCCAGGCGATGCTGGCGGATATGCTGGTGAGCGTGGAGGCGGCGCGGCTGCTCTGCCGACGGGTCGCGCAGCTCAAGGAGGCCGGCGTCGAGCGGGCCAGCTACGAGGCCAGCATGGCGAAGCTGTACGCCTCGGATATCTGCATGAACGTGGCCGATCGAGCGGTCCAGATCCACGGCGGCTACGGCCTGACCGAGGACTGCGCGGTGGGGCGCTACTTCCAGGAAGCAAAGGTCTTGCAGATCGGCGAGGGGACCAGCCAGTTGCAGCGCGTACTGATCGCGGAGTACGCGCTCGGCTACCGCAAGCAGCGCTGAAGCAACCTGATGGGGCCGTTCAGCGGCGACGAGCGCCAGAGCAGACTCAGGCGTCCTCGTACCAGAGCCGCAGCTTGCTCTCGCCGTCCACTGAGACGGTCTCATGCCGCACCGCCACGAACTGCCCGAGTCGCCCGACGTAGAAGGCGGACTGGCCCGGCAGCGGGTCTTCCTCTGGCGTGAAGCGGGCGCCGACCACGGGCAGCTGCGTCCCTGCCGGCCAGTCCGAGTAACGTTCGGCCATACGGTACCTCCGGCGGCTATTGTACGCGCTGCCAGCCAGCCGCGATGGTCAGGTTCGGCGATGGCGCGCCGCCTACGGCGCCCGGATCTCGAAAATCAGCGGCCAGCGCTTGCCGCTCACGAAGATCCGCTCCGTGTCAGGGTCGAAGGCGATGCCGTTCAGCACGTTCTCGCCGTCGCGCGGGCCCTGGAGCAAGCCTGCCATGTCGAGCGTGCCGACCACCTGCCCAGCGTTGGGATCGATCCGCACGATCGTGTCGGTGTGCCAGACGTTCGCCCAGACCTCGCCACGAATGTACTCCAGCTCGTTGATGCGCTGGAGCGGCCGGCCGTCGAGGGTCACCTTGACTGTGCGGGTCTGCTGGTACGTCTCCGGATCGAAGAAGAACAGGCTGTCACTGCCATCGCTGAGGATCAGCGACGTGCCGTCGTAGGTCAGGCCCCAGCCCTCCATCGGGTACGGGAACTCGCCCAGCAGCCCGAAGCTCTCGCGGTCGTAGACGAAGCCCTTCTTCGAGCGCCAGGTGAGCTGGATCAGCCGATCCCCGACCATCGCCAGCCCCTCGCCGAAGTGCTCCTTGCTGACCGGGACGGATTTGAGCACCTCGCCCGAGGGGAAGGCCACCCGCCGGAGCGTGGACTCGCCGTAGAGGCCGGTGCTCTCGTAGAAGCCGTTGTCGTACCAGACCAGCCCCTGCAAGAAGGCGGCGGGATCGTGCGGGTAGCTGCCGACCACCTCGTACTGGGTGGGGGCAGCGGCGACGGCGCTGCTCTGGGCGCGGACCGGCGCTCCGAGCGGTACGCCGACCAGCACAACGGCCGCCAGGAGCGCGCCAAGGACCGCGATCAGTCCCAGGCGACGGGGCGCGACGGTCCGACGGCTGCTGATGGTGTCCTCCTGGAGTGCGGCCCTCACCCCCAGCCCCACTCCGACACGGAGCGGGGAGCCGTAGGGCAGCTATCGTACAGAACGAGCGAGCGGGCGGCCGCGTTGCGACATGCGAGCCGGCCCCGACTCAGAAGCTGGAGGTCGCGACCGCCTCGCCGATCAGCATGACCGGGATGTCGTCGCGGACCACGTACAGGTACGCGCCGTCCTGGCGCACCAGCGCGGCCTGGATCGGCTCGGTCACAGGGTCGCCGTCGCGGTTCTTGAGTGAGCCGGCCGCGATGGCCGCGTTGACCTTCTGGACCGTGGCTTCGTCGGCGACGGTAAGCGGCTGGTGCGTCTCTGGGCACACCATGATCGCGACGAGCGAAGCGTCAACCATGCGCATCCTCCTGGGGGGCAGGGACGTGGTATCGGGACCGGCGCGGCGCGACGCCGACACCCGGCCTCAAGAGGAGTTGTACCGCCGGAGGTCGCCCGCCGGCACACTCACGGACCCACGCCCCCAAGACCTGAAACCCAGAACCTCAAACCACCGCTAGACGGCTTCCCCCGCGAAGAGCGGCAGCTCGTCGTCGTCCAGGCCGCGGTTCGGCGTCAGACTCTCGGCGCGGAACAGCATCAGGCTGCTGGCGTTGTCCTCGGCGTCGATCCAGTGGCCCAGCAGCGGGGTGAGCCGCATCGTCTCCTCGACCGTCGCCACGCTCGCCTCGTCCAGCACGATCAGCGCGCGGCTGGTGCGCGCACCCTCTGGCAGCAGCGGCTGGAGCGGGTTGGCGATCTGCGTCGGGACGCCGCTGGCGGCGAGCAGGTACTGGAGCGCCTCCAGGGTGTTGCCGCCCGCGCCCAGGCTCACGTGGGCCAGCCGCTCGTCGAGCAGCACGACCTCGTCGTAGCGGCGCTCCGCGAAGATCGCGTTCGGGATCAGCAGCAGGCCGGCGCTGGTCTGCCGCTCGGCGCTCTTCTCCTCGTAGTAGCTGCGCAGGCCGCCGAGCGGCGCGAGCACCAGCCCGCCGAGCACCATGCCGAGCGCCAGGCGCGGGAGGCTGCCCCGTCCCGTCACGATGGGCGCGAGCGCCCCCACCGCCACGGCAATCGCCACCATCCCGACCACCGCGACCGGCATCAGGTAGCGCCCGCTCAACAGCGGATCGGCGTCCGTGGCGATGTACGGCAGCACGACGAGGCACGACACCGCCACCAGCGGCAGCAGCGGCCGGCCGCGCAGGGCCAGCACCAGCGCGCCCAGCACCGCCAGCAGCACGAACGGCCACGCCAGCGGATCCGAGAGGACGTTCTCGGCCGGCGGGCGGCTGGTGAGCTGGCCGGCCAGCATCCGCCAGAGCGATACCAGGGCCGTCCCCACGGAGTCCAGGTACATCTCGCCGGAGGGACCGTGGTAGCGCTCGCCGGCCATCCAGGCTGCGAGGCCGCCCAGGCCACCCAGGCCATTGACTGTGCCGTGCCGCAGCCAGCCGGTGATGGTCCCGGCGTAGGCACCCAGGAAGCCGATCATCGCGACGGCAGCCCAGTGGCTGAGCATCAGCGCGCGGCCCCGCCACCAGCCGGCCAGCACCAGGCCCGGCAGGATCGCCATGACCAGCGGCGAGGTCTGGAGGGCCAGGCCGAAGAGGGTGCCTGAGGCCAGCAGCCAGCGGCCGTTCCGGGTGTTCAGCGCCCGCTCGACGGTGTAGAGCAGCGCGATGACCAGCAGCGGCGTGAAGCTCTCCGGGCGGGCCACGTGGCTGGTGACCACGATGTGCGCCGACGACGTGGCCAGCAGGCCGGCCGCCACGAGGCCCGCGAGACGCGGCATCAGGAACGCTTCCTCGATGCGACGCCGCCCGAGCGGCCGGCACAGCTCACGCGTCAGCACGTAGACGAGCGGAATCGTCAACGCTGCCTGCATCGCGGTGACAAGGCGCGGGACGTAGGGGCTGGGGCCGAAGACGGCCAGCGCGAGCGCCAGCAGCAATTCGTGGGCCGCCCCCACCGACGACGCGACCGATCCAGTCCAGAGCCCGGCCTGGGACCGCTCGAAGGCGTGGGCGAGCATCCCGGCATCGTCGCCGATGGCGGGGATCGTGCCCAGGTGCGGCGCGCGAATCCCCACGGCGAGCAGCCAGAGGGCAGTGAGCGCCAGTGCTTCGAGCCAGCCGGTCCGTGCGCGCAGCAGCAGCAGCATCGACCTGACAGCTTCGGCAGCGGAGGGCCGAACGGCGCCGAGGCGGATGCCGGGCGATGGACCAACAGGGCGGGGCAGACGGTAGTGATCGGCGGCCAACTGATGCCTCCCAGGTGGGGCCAGCCAGCGGCCCGCCGTGCGGACCGCGAGTCGACGGAGCGTCCTTCCGTCGGCGGTTGTCGAGGCGCGCGTGGGCGGCTTGTGGGGTCGCACCGCACGGGCTTCGTCAACCCTGGCGTGATCCAATACGGGCGGATGCGCCCCCGGATGCGCCATCGCAACGCCGCTGCAATGCCCGGCGATGCGTCCGTAGCGGCACTCGACAGAGGGGCCGCACGGGGGCATCACACGGGTCACAGGCGCACACCAACCGGGCCACAGCGCCGTCTACGACGGCCGGACGGCGCGCTGAGGTTACAAGGTGGCGTCAGGCCACATGACCGATGAAGATCCGTCACATGGGGCATGCGCGTCTGGGCTGCCCGCGCCGTTGAACCGGAGAGAATCTGCGATCCGGGCAAGGGAAACGGACGTCAGTATGCAACTGACCGGCCAGCGCCCCACTCCACGGGAGTGCGAGAGCCGCTTCGAAGCGGATGAGATCTTCTTCTCGACGACTGACCGCAAAGGCATCATCCGGTCGGGGAACGATGTCTTTGTGCGGGTGAGCGGCTATCCGCGAAACGAGCTGATCGGCCGACCACACAACCTGATCCGTCATCCAGACATGCCGCGTGTCGTGTTCAAGCTGTTGTGGGAGGAGATCCAGGCCGGCCGGCCCATCGCGGCGTACGTCAAGAACATGGCGAAGGACGGCTCGTACTACTGGGTTCTTGCGACGGTGGTCCCGTGCGCAGGTGGCTACCTGTCGGTTCGCATCAAGCCGGCCACTCCGCTGTTCGGCGTGGTGCAGGCGGTCTACCGCGACCTGCTGGCGGTCGAACAGGCCTATGAGGCGGCGCATCCGCGCCAGCGAGATGGGGCCATCGAGGCGAGCCGCGCGCGCCTCGGCGAGCACCTGGCCGGGGCCGGCTTTCCAACCTACCAGGCGTTCATCCGCGCGGCGCTGTTGGCCGAAGTGGCCCAGCGCGACACTCGCACCGGTGCGGCGAGGCAACTGCAGGTTGCCGTGCAGGCGCAACCGTCGTCGGTCCAGTGTTCTGCCAGCACGGCCACGGAGGCGCTCTACTCGTTCCTCCAGGGACTCGTCGCCCGGCTGGACACGTACGTCGGCCTGACTGAGGAGCTTCGGCACAAAGCCCAGTACACCCGGGATTTGAGCGACGACGTGCAGCTGTTCTCCCTGAACGCACTTATCGCCGCGACGCGGATGCAGCGCGAGGGCGCGGCGCTCGGAGCTGTCGCGGCGCTGATCCAGGCGCGCTCGGAGCAGAGCACGCCGCTCTTCCGGGAGTTGACGACGGGCGTGCTGGAGACCGCCGACCTGCTTCACGGCATGATGCTGCCCGTTGCTATCGCCAGCATCCAGGCCGAAGCATTGGCGTCCTACGTGCGCGAGCCGCAAGAGGCGGAGCAGGCGGCTCCGCTGGTCGCGGCGGATGTGCAGGTGCTCGCGGCCTGCCTGACCACGGCCATCGGCGATCTCGGCACGGCCATGCGCGATCTCGACGGGCGTCTCCGGGGGCTCAACGGGCAGACGGCGACGCTCCGACAATCGCTGGGGGTGATGCGCGCCCTGGAGCTGAACGGTCGCATCGAGGCCTCCCGGGTGCCGGACGCGCAAGGCGTCGTGACGCTCTTCCACACCATCGCCGAGAAGCTGGGCGGCGCAACCCATGAGCTGTCGGAGCTGGGGCAGGCGAGCCGCTTCTCGCTGGCCGCCGAGCTGGATGGCATCAAGCGAGCGGCGGCCCAGCTTGACGCCATCCGCAACTGCGCCTCGACGATGGCCGAGGGGGCCGCGCCCGATGCGCGCGCATCCACCGTCGTGCGCGCGCCCGCCCGGACGTACCTCCGCGATGTCTCGCTGGCGCCGCCGCCGGCTCGCGCAGGACTCGAGCGCGCGGCCAGCTAAACCAACGCGACGACGGCATTGGCAAGGCGCGCGTCCGAAGCTGCCGAGTCCCCGGACCTCTGGAGCGCCGTCGGATGTCGGTCGGGTGAGTGCCCCAACGCGGCAGCCCGCACAGCAGCGCGGCTGCGAATGCCGCCCACGCTTTCCATCCCTATTCTCATCGCGGGCACGTTCCCATCTTTGATGTACCTATCGATCACGGGCCAGCGGTGCGACGCCGCGGCCGGTGGTCTCGCCCCCAGAGGCACTTCTTTCCCAAAGCTTTTCCTGGGGGTATGACAGGCTTCCCATTCTCGTTCGATCATCACGGTAGCGTTATGGAGCAGGTTCATCGCCGCGCGATGCCGGCTCGGAAAACATGAAACAGAGGAAGACGAAGGGCAGGGCGTTCACATCATGAAGGTTCAGGATCGGTCGGCGTCGATCGCGCTCAGCCAGCAGTACCGGATCACCGAGCAGAATCTGGCGTTGCGTAAGCAACTGCTCGGTATCACCGAGCGTGACGTGAAGACGCTCCGCTCACTCGGACCCTGGGCGCGCCGCGTCGCTCCCTCGCTGCTGCGGGACTTCTACGAGCACCAGTTCTCCCACCCTGGCACGCGCGCCTTCTTCGAGGCGCAGGCGGTACGGATGGGGTTGCCGCTCCCGCAGCTCCGCGCCCACCTGGAGAAGGCGCAGGTGGCCTTCTTCATCCGGATCTTCGCCGAGGCCGAGCAGGGCGGCCAGTACGGCGTGCCGTTCTTCGAGGAGCGCCTGAAGATCGGCAAGCTGCACAACGTCATCAACCTGCCGCTCAAGTGGTACGTCGCCAGCTACGGCGTCTACACGGCGCTGGTGCGAAAGTACCTGTACCGGAGCTTCATGCTCCGTCCGGATGTGATCGTCCGGGGCGAGCGTGCGATCCAGCTCATCTTCAACTACGACATGCAGGCCGTCTGCGATGCCTTCTTCTACGACTACCTGCAGTCCGTCGGTCTCGATCTGACCTCCGTGCGGGTGGACAGTGCCGAGGAAGACCTGTCCGAGCACTACGATGCGCTCAAGACCACCGTCCGTGAAGCGATCTCAGGGGCGACGCAGGCCAGCGGCACCATCGTGTCGGTCAGTGGTGAGTTGTTCCAGGCCACCGCCGGCACGGCCGGCGCGGTGCAGCATGTCACCGATGCGATGCAGGCCCTGGCGGCCGGGGCGAACGACAATGCCCGGAACGCGCAGGAATCCTCCGAGTCGATGCGGCAGCTCGCGGCCGTCATCGAGAGCATCGCGCAGAGCGCCAATCACCAGGCCGATCAGGTGCGGACCGTTACCGACATCGCGGAGCGGATGGCGTCGAGCGTCGAGCAGGTGGCGCGCGACGGGGCCGAGCTGGAGCGTGTCGGCGAGACGACCCGTGAGCTTGCAGAGCGCGGGGCTGGGGCCGTCCGTGAGACGGTGGCTGGCATCGCGCAGCTCAAGTCGGTCGTCGGGGCAGCGGCGCAGCGCGTCGAGCAGCTCGGGAAGCTCGGGGAGCGGATCGGGGCGGTGGTCGAGACTATCGACGACATCGCCGAGCAGACCAATCTCCTGGCCCTGAACGCCGCCATCGAGGCGGCCCGGGCCGGCGAGCACGGCAGAGGATTCGCGGTGGTGGCTGACGAGGTCCGCAAGCTGGCCGAACGCAGCCAGCGGGAGACGCGGGCCATCGCCGACCTGATCCGCGAGGTGCAGACGGGCACGCGTGAAGCCGTCGCCGCGATGGAGGCTGGCTCTGACCAGGTCGAGAACGGCGCGGTCCAGGCCGACCAGGCAGGTGAGGCGCTCTCACAGATCCTCTCCTCGGTTCAGATGACGGTGGCCCGGGTGGCCGGCATCGCGAATGTGACCCAGGAGATGACGGCCGGCGCGCGTGGCGTGGTTGAAGCGATGAACGAGATGCGCGCCATCGTGCAGGACAACGGCGCGGCCACGGAAGAGATGGCCGCCCAGGCAGAACACGTTATGCACGTCATCGAGTCGTTTGCAGCGGTCACCGAGGAGAGCAGCGCGATGACCGAGCAGATCTCGGCGTCGGCCGAAGCGGTGATGGCCCAGGTCGAGGAGACCAACGCCCAGGCCAGCGTCCTGTCCTCGACGGCCGAGCAGTTGCAGGATCGGGTGGCCGTGTTCCGCCTGGAAGAGGGCGCGGTCACCCCACCGGCCCACCGAGGGGCAGCGCAGCGGCCAGCAGCCGCGCCAGCCGCCGTGCCAGCCGCGCGCAAGGCGAGCTAGCGGAGAGGGCCGACGCCCGTCGGCCAGGAACGCCGAGTGGCCGGGGCGATCACGCCCCGGCCACTCGGCGTTCCTGGCAAGAACAGATCCGTGCGCCGCGCTCTTGCGTTGTACAGGGGAGTGGGCATCTCGGTGGGTGGGGATCTGGGCGTTGAGCAGCAGGCCAGGCGGATCGGCACGGGCGAGACGTCGGCGGCTGCTCGCGCTCGTCTCCAGCGCATCCTGAGCCGGTGGCTCATGCGCGCACTGACCTTCTCCCGTCGGCAGTGGCTGGCGCTGGCGCTCAGCGTGCCATGCGCGGCGGTCGGTGGCTGGCTGGCGGCTGCTGACGCCAGGACGGAACGACGGGTGCCGGGCGTGGCGCAGCAGCCGGCCGCCTCGCCAGACGCTCTGGCGCCCCTGCTGGCGTAGCGCGCGGGTCAGCGCGTGCTCGGGGGTGGGCCCGCGGGCGCGCCCGGCGGATACACTGGCGCTCATGCTGTTGCCGGTATCGCTCAGTTTCCTGCTGCTCGGGGCGGGCATCGGGTTCGTGGCGGGCGTGACGCCCGGCCCGATCCTGACGCTGGTCGTCGCCGAGACGTTCCGAGGCGGCTGGTCTCGCGGGGCGGCGGTCGCGGCCGGCCCGCTCCTGGCTGACGGACCCATCGTCGTCGTCGCCGTGTTCGTGCTGGCGCAGCTGCCGCCCGAGGTGGTGCGCGGGCTGTCGCTGGTGGGGGGCGGTTTCCTGTGCTACCTCGCCGTCACCACCTACCTGAACAGCCGGCGGGCGCAACTCGGGGCGGGCCACGGACGGCGTGTTGGTGGCGGCTGGCTCCAGGGGTGGCTGGCGCGGATGCTCACGCCGAACGCGTACCTGTTCTGGTTCCTGGTCGGCGCGCCGCTGCTGGTTCAAGCGTTTGAAGCGGACTGGCTGGCCGTGCCGGCGTTCTTGCTCGGGTACTACCTGACCATCGTCGGCTCGAACGTGGTGCTGGCGCTGGCGCTGCATCGGTGGGTCACGCTGTTCTCGGAGCGCGTCTACCGGCGGCTGCTGTTGTGCGCCGCCGTGGTGCTGGCGGCGTATGGCGTGGGGATGTTCGGGCGGGGCGTCTCGCCGCCCGATCGCTGACGTCCTGATCGTCCACAAAGGGGAAGGTCGATGCTGCCGCGTGTTGTCACGACTGAGCGACTCACACTGCGTGCGCCGGTGCTGACGGATGCCTACGCAATCTTCGACCGATACGGTCAGGATCCCGAGGTCACCCGCTACCTGATCTGGCGTCCGCATCGGACCGTCGAGGAGACGCGGGCCTTCGTGCAGGGATGCATCGACGCCTGGGACGGTTGGCAGCGCTTCCCATGGGTCATCACGCTGACGGCAGACGGCCAGGTGCTCGGTATGCTCGATGCGCGCTTTGAGACAGCCTTCAGAGTCGCGGTTGGGTACGTGCTGGCGCGCGCGTTCTGGGGCAAGGGGTACATGCCTGAGGCGTTGCGGGCGGTGATCGACCTGATCTGGCAGCGGCCGGAGGTGTACCGCGTCTGGGCCATCTGCGATGTGGACAATCCGGCGTCGGCGCGGGCGATGGAGAAGGTCGGGATGGTCAGGGAAGGGACGCTCCGCCGGTACGTGCTGCACCCGAACGTGGGTGACGAGCCGCGAGATGCGCTCTGCTACGCCCGGACCCGCTGACGCTCACGTGGCGGCTGAGGTGCCGTCGGCCAGGTGTGGCAGCCAGGTGTGGCACTACGAGCCGTCGTCGCCGGAGGCGCGGCGGTGGGGAGTGCGGTCAGGGTAGGCCGTGCTCGGTTCACGAGTCGTCGGCGGGGCGTCGGTCGCTTCGTCGTCGTGGCCGTCGTGGGCCGAGATGCGGTCGGTCATCCGGAAGCCGGCCCCGAGGACGACGAAGCCGGCTGCCGTCAAGTACGACGCGAACCCGCTCTTGCTGGACGGTACGCCGTCGACCGTCGCCCAGCCGAGATGGACCCGGCCCGTCGCCACGGCCCAGCGCGCCACGGCTGCCGCCACCGCCCGCCCGACTGCCGAACGGGCCGGTTCGTCTGCCGGCAAGAAGGTGGTCACGTCGCGGTCGCTCCGCACGAACGCCGCCAGCATGCCGTCCACCAGGATCACGCGCGCCCCGGCGCTCCGCATCGGCTTCGGAGCGCTGGCGACGCCAGGGGCAGGCCACGGCAGCGCCGCGCCGTACGGGTTGGCCGGGTCGGTGGCTGCGAGCACCACGGCGGCCAGCCGGTCGGGATCGTCCTGGATGGCGCTCTCACGCAGGGCGCGCAACCGGTCCACCGCGCCGGCCTGGGCGAACTGCGCGCCGCCCAGGCCGGCCAGGAAGTAGCCGCGACGGAGCCGTCCGGCCTCCTCCAGCGAGGCCAGCACCGGGTACAACGCTGAGAAGCCGCCGGGCACGCCTTCGGAGATCACCGCCTGACGCGTCAGGATGCCGTGACGGTTGACCAGCAGCTCGGCCAGGGCGCGGGCGCGCTCGGTGGAGGAGACCGGCGAGGTGCCAGGAGCCTGGAGCCAGGAGTCAGGAGCAGATGGCTCGCGCTCGTGGGGGGCGAGGGCTGCACGGTCAAGCAGCCCGGGCGCGGCCCGCGGCATGACGAGGCTCCAGCGGCCCACGGCGCTCGGCGGGGCTTGCCGCCGCGACCGGAACGGCCCGCTCCGCCGCTTGCTGATGGCGCGGATGCTGGCGGCCCCGGACAGGTAGGCCCGGAGGGCGGCGGGGCTGTCGTTGGTGACGAGGCCGGCCCAGACCAGATCCCAGAGCGCATCCAGCACCATGCCGGACGGCCCGCCGGCCGCCGCTTGCAGCTCGGCAAAGAAGCTCGCGCCGGCTCGGGCGAGATGCCCGAGCAGCCGCCGGTGGTACTCGCCGTCCGGGCGCTCCGACTGCGGAAGCTGGAGCAGCGGCAGATCATCGGTCAGGTACAGGGCGATCTTGCCGTCGCGCTCCCCCAGCGAGCCTGCGCCGACCAGCACCACCTCGCCGGCCGCGCACAGCAAGTCGAGGTCACGCGGACGGTAGCGCGGCAGGCGAGCCGGCAGCACCTCGGTTTCGAGGACGCTGGCCGGGACTGCCGCGCCCTGCAACTGTTCGACGACGTCCAGCAGTCGGTCAGGGCCGCCCAGGCTGCTGCGCGGTGTCAGCGTGGTGGCGACGCCCTGCCACTCCACCAGCAGCCGACCGAGGGCGGCTGGCTCGGCTGGCTCGACCTGCTTGCGGAGCTTTGCCAGTGAGCGGCGGCGGGCCTGAGCCAGCACGTCGGCGTCGCACCACTCGCGGCCGGAGCCGCCCGGGCGGAACTCGCCTTCGAGCACCCGGCCGCGCGCTTCGAGGGTACTGAGGGCGGCCAGGATCGGGGCCTCGCCGGCGCCGTACCGACGCGCGATGTCTGTCGCATGGAACGGCGCATGGGTCCGTGCGTACCGAGCCACTACGTCTTGCAGGGCGGTGGGGACCGGCTCCAGGAAGGCGGCCGGGATGCCCGGCGGCGGCGACGCCCCGAAGGCATCGCGCAGGCGGCCGGCATCCTCGACGGCCGCGTACCGTTCCTCGCCGCCCAGGTGCAGGCGGATGACCCGTCGCTCGGCCTCAAGCTCGGCGAGCCAGGACCGAGGATTGACCTCAGCGCCAGGCATCCCCCTCACCCCCGACCCCTCTCCCTCAAGGGGAGAGGGGAGAGGAACGGCCTCCGTGTCTCCCCCGCTCCCGCGGACGGGCCCAGTGGCTCGACTGGGTCGTTGGGTGAGGGCCTTCTCGCCGCCCAGGATGAGCCCCATTCCGTCGATGCCTTCGCAGCGGGCGGCGATCTCCGTCAGCGTCAGATCGCCCAGGCGCAGCAGCAGGTCGTGGAGGCGGTCGGGGGAGCGGACCTTGTGGGTCACGCTCAGCCCCTGCAACGACAGCTCCAGCGCCTCCAGCACCTCGGCGTCGAGCAACTCGCGTAGCTCGGCGGCCCCGAGCAGCTCGCGGAGCTGGGCCTGATCGACGGCCAACGCCTGGGCGCGCCGCTCGGCCAGGGGGGCATCGCCGTCGTAGATGAAGTTGGCGACGTACCCGAACAGCAGCGAGGCCGCGAACGGCGACGGCGCTTCGGCGTCCACGGTGATCACCCGGAGATCGCGGCGCTGGAGGCGTCGGGCGAGGTCCGTCAGGGCCGGCAGGTCGAAGACATCCTGCAGGCACTCGCGGTAGGTTTCCAGGACGATGGGGAACGAGCCGAACTGCGAGGCCACGGCCAGCAGGTCGGCGGCGCGCTTGCGCTGCATCCAGAGCGGCGCGCGCTGACCCGGGCGATGACGCGGGATCAGCAAGGCGCGCCCGGCTGCCTCGCGGAAGCGGGCCGCGAACAGGGCCGACCCGCCAAGCTCGCGCACCACGAGGTCTTCGATCTCGTCGGGATCGGGCAGCAGGAGGCTGGTGTCAGGGACCGTGCCGCGATCCGGCAGCCGGACGACGATGCCGTCGTCGGTCCAGATCGTTTCGGCTTCGAGCCACTGCCCTGAGCTTGCCGATGGGTCGTCGGCGGCGCGCAGCTTCGCCTGGAGCGCCAGCGCCCAGGGGGCATGTACGCGCCCGCCCCACGGCGAGAGCAGGCAGAGCCGCCAGTCGCCCAGCTCGTCGCGCGAGCGCTCCACCACGATGGTACGGTCATCGGGGACGGCGTCGATGGCCGCCCGCTGATCCTCAAGATAGGCCAGCAGGTTGTCCGCCGCCCGCGGCTCCAGGCTGTGCTCGTGGATCAGCTTCGTGCGGGCGGCGGCGTGCGGCAGCGCCAGCAACTCGCGCGTCAACCGGCCGATGGCCCCGCCCAACTCGACCGGGCGGGTGGCCGAGTCGCCGCGCCAGAACGGCATCCGCCCCGGCTCGCCGGGAGCCGGCTCGACCAGGACACGGTCGCGGGTGATCTCCACCACCCGCCAGGAGGACGCCCCCAGCACGACGATGTCGCCCTGGCGGCTCTCGAACACCATCTCCTCGTCAAGCTCGCCGACGCGCCGGCCGGAGCGTGGACGTTTGACCGGCAGGGCATCCTCGTTCGCGCCCGGGCCGTCAGCGGGGAGCGACGCGTCGCCGGTCTGGGCCGCCCCGAGGCTCGGCTGGGCCGCGCCGTCTGCGCCCAGGTGTGGCGCAGCCGCGGCGTCTGCGCCCAGGCGTGGCGCAGCCGCGCCGTCTGCGCCCAGGCGTGGCGCAGCCGCGCCGTCTGCGAGAAACACGCCGTACAGTCCCCGGTCGGGGATGGTGCCGGCGTTGGAGACGACCAGCCGCTGCAATCCCTCGCGGGCGCGGACGGTCCCCTTGAGCCGGTCCCAGGTGATGCGCGGGCGCAACTCGGCCAGCTCGTCGGCGGGGTAGCGGCCGGAGAGCATGTCGAGGACGCCCTCCAACTGGCCGCGCGCCAGGGTGGTGAACGGCGCAGCCTGCCGCACCAGGGCGTACAGGTCGTCCACCCGCCACTCGCCGACCGCGCACATGGCGACGATCTGCTGGGTGAGCACGTCCAGCGGGTTGCGCGGCACGCGGGTCTCTTCGACGCGGCCCTCGGCCATGGCGCGGGTGATGGCGGCCGTCGAGAGGAGATCGCCGCGAAACTTCGGGAAGATGATGCCGCGAGAGACGCCCTCGACCTGATGCCCCGCCCGCCCGATCCGCTGCAGGCCGCTGGCGACCGATGGCGGCGTCTCGATCTGGATGACCAGATCGACGGCTCCCATGTCGATGCCCAGCTCCAGCGACGAGGTGGCGACCATGGCGGGAAGCTGCCCGGCTTTCAGCCGATCCTCGATGATGACGCGCTGCTCCCGCGCGATGGAGCCGTGGTGGGCCTGGGCGATCTCCTGGCCGGCCAGCTCGTTGATGGCGCCGGCCGTGCGCTCGGCCAGTCGGCGGCTGTTGACGAAGACGATGGTCGAGCGGTGGGCGCGGATCAGATCCAGCAGGCGCGGGTAGATCGCCGGCCAGATCGAGTTTCGGCGCAGGACGCTGGTGGCGCCCTCGGGGATCTCGCCCTGGGCGGGCTGCATCGCCTCGCCGAGCCGGGACATGTCCTCGACGGGCACCTCGACGCGGAGGTCGAAGCGCTTGCGGACGCCGGCATCCACGACGGAGACCGGCCGAACCTCGTCCTTCAGCGCCGGAGTGACCTCAGCCCCAAGCCCGCTGCGCGGTGCGACTATCGGCGGCGCAGTGGGCTGGGGGGTGAGGTCCACTCCGCCCAGGTAGCGGGCCACCTCGTCCAGCGGGCGCTGCGTGGCCGACAGCCCGACCCGCTGGAGCGGCCGGCCGGTCAGGTGCTGTAGGCGCTCCAGCGAGAGCGCGAGGTGCGCGCCACGCTTGGTGCTGGCGAGGGTGTGGATCTCGTCCACGATGACCAGATCGACAGAACGCAGCATCGCGCGGGCTTGCGACGTGAGGACAAGGTACAGCGACTCTGGCGTGGTGATGAGGATGTCCGGCGGGTTACGAAGCATACGGGCGCGCTCGCCGGCCTCGGTGTCGCCGGTCCGCAGCCCGACCGTCGGGACGTGGACCGGATCGCCTCGGCGCTCGGCGACGCGGGCGATGCCCACCAGCGGCGCGCGGAGGTTGCGCTCCACGTCGAAGGCCAGTGCTCGCAGCGGCGAGATGTAGAGCACCCGGCAGCGCTCGGCCCTGGGCGGGACCGGCGAGAACATCAGCCGGTCGATGGCGGCCAGGAATGCCGCCAGGGTCTTGCCCGAGCCGGTCGGGGCCAGGATCAGGGATGAGCGGCCGGCCACGATCTCCGGCCAGCCGAGCGCCTGGGCGCGTGTGGCGGACGGAAACGTCTCCCGCAGCCAGTCCATGACGGCCGGGTGGAACAGGTCCGGGAAGGTAGTGGGGTGCTGGGCGGGTGCTACGGCCACGGCTGATCCTGCCTGCTCGGGTCTGTGCGATCGTCTTGCACGCAGGATGCCGCGCCGCATTTCGCGGTGTCTATGCCGGAGCGCGTGTCCGGCATGACAACCGCGTCACGCTTGCTCGACGCCTTCCGTGCTGCTGGATCGTTGCGCCAGCACATCGACGTAGTGCTGGTTGAACATGACCCCCAGGATGTTGCCGAACGGGTCGATGACGGACGCCCCGACGAAGCCCTCCCCGAACTGCTGGGGTGGGTCCAACAGCGTTGCGCCGTGGGCCGTCAGCCGTTCGAGGGCGGCGTTGAGGTCGTCCACGGCCCAGTAGACCGTCGCGCCGGCCGGGTCTTTGCGCGGCTGGGCGCCCGGCTCGGCGCGTGAGTACTTGCGGTTCAGGATGCCGAACTCGTGCTGGTAGTCCCCGAGCCGCCACTCGATGTACTCAGGACGCTGGAAGTATGGCTCGACGCCGAACAGTGCGCTATACCACGCCTTCGCCTCGTCCAGGTCGTCCGCGAGGTAGGCCACGGTGGTCAGGCCGCGAAGCATCGGTGTCCTCCTGGTGGGTGCGATCACCCTCCCGAACACCGTAGCAGGGGGCTCCTGACACCGTCCTGTCAGGAAATCCGCGCCGCCCAAGATCTCACCGAATCTCCCGGCCGTGAGCATGTCGCCCGGTGCTTGACCTTGCCGGGGCGCTCAGCGCGCGATGCGCCACCATCGCAGTTGGTGGGAGGCGCATGACTGAGACCGGCATTCGTACTTTCTATCGGATTGTACGGGAGAATCCTCCTGGGGAGTCGGACTTTCTTCCCTATTCGGCCCGCGGCGGCCCGACGCCGTCTGACCTGGAACTCCATCGGATGTGGCACGATATCTCCGTCTACGATTCATTTGATCGGGCGCGAAGTCAGGCGCGCAAGCATCCGGTGCTAGGGACGTACATCAGGGCGATGGCATGTTCATTGGTGTCCCCGAAGCATCAGGGAACGGGCGGTCGGGGACTGAAGTCCCCGCCTACAGTCACGCCGTCGCTGCGCGACGGCCGTCGGGAACGGCCGGCACTGGTGCGACTGGAGCGTCGCGCAGCGACTGCAGGA
>JADZEM010000178.1 GCA_020850535.1 Chloroflexota bacterium | reverse complement strand
GAGCCCGACCCCGATTGGCTCACCGAGAGCCGTGCTCTTTCAGGCGAAAGCCTGCGACGTAGAGCGCTACGCCTCGATCTCGCAGTACCCTGCCGAGCACGCAAGCTCCTGCGCCGCCGTCGTCAGGTCTTCCTGCTCGTAGCGGTAGATCTTGCTGAAGTCGATCGCCGGGAACTCGGACGCCCGCCGCTCGTACTCCTCCTTCGAGATCTCGATCAGCGGCAGCTGCGCGTACTGCGCGTCGAACGACGGCAGGAACGCCATACCACCGATCTTGTCCCGATGCTCCCAGATCCACTGGAGCAGATCGATCACCTCGTGCGGCCGGTAGGTGATCGTCACGCTCGGGTTGTGCTCCGTCCAGTGCACCTTGTTCTGCAGCCAGAACTCGCACTGCTCGATGGCCGTGCGGTCGTTGCGGGTAATCGAACCCTCGGGCGCCTTCACCGGGAAGTGGATGACCCAGGTCGTGGCATTCTCGGGTGTCTGGCCGTTCTCAGGGTCCATCGGCACGGCAGCGTCGCGCAGCACCTCGAAGATCGGCGAGTGCGCCGCCACCCGGGCGTTCTTCAGGTAGTACGGCGCCCAGCGGGAGTGCAGGCCGCTGGAGCAGTCCACGAGCTGCGAGGTGTTGCCGCTCGGCTTGACGCAGGTCACCGCTGCCGACTGGTTGATCCCCAGCGCCCGCGCCGTCATCCGGTTGACTTCGACGGCGACGTGCCGCAAACCATCCTTCACGCCGGCATCCTGCGCGATGGGGCTGTCCATCTGGCCGGTGATGTCCACGCCGAGCAGCCGCTCCTCCTCGCAGTTCTCCTTCCAGATCGGACGGAGGCCCGGGAAGTGCGTCGCCATCGACTGGATGCTGCCGATGATGGTGGCAAGCTCCACCTTCTCGCGCATCGTCTCGATGGTGTCATCAGCACGAGCCACCACGGCGGACAGGTTGCAGAACTGCCAGGGCCGCAACACGATCTCGCCGCAGTTATGCGCGACGAACCCGTTCGCATCAAAGGCGTTCGGCCCGGGAACCGAGCAGTCGAAGACCTCCTCGACGCCATCCGGCTCGATGGCTGCTACCGTCGCCGTGAACGTCTCACGATTCGGCTGTCGGCGGTAGCTGCCGAGCGCCTCGGTCAAGCGCGCACTCTTTGCCTCGTCTCCGAATCCGACCCGGATGGCGAACTCCTGCAAATTGTCATTCGCGACAACCAGCTCGTGGTTCGCCTGAGTCCAGTACTGAGCCGAGCCGCCGTGCCCATCTGGCATCGCGCGGAATCCCGCCGGCCGACGCTCGCGGTAGATCGTCGAGGCGACGCCAAGGCGGAGAAGCATGCGCTGGACGCCCTGGAGTGCAGCCAGGTTCGATTGCGCGAGCCGAACGCTCACGTCCTTCTGCTGACGACCCTGCACGCTGCCATCCGCGTCGAACAGACGCTGTAGGAAACCACCGTAGAAGGCGCTCGATGCACGCTCGACCTGTGGCGTGACCGTCTTGGCCCCTGGCTCGATGCCGTACTCCATCGCCAGTCGGGCCAACCCAGCCGATGGCACACGATGCTTGTCCGGCTGCACACAGGCCACGCCGCTCAGATCGCTCCGCCCCCCCACGGTCGCGTGAACCGCAGTCGCAGCAGCAGCCATTCGCACTGCAGACTGTTCGGCCCAGAAGTCGAGGTGCGCCATCGTGAGGGTCTGCCCGGCCTTGCCGGACCGCTGCGAGAACGTGCCGTCTCCCACCAGCGCCCCTAGCAACTGCCCCTCGACGAACGTGCCGTGCCCGTCCCAGGTCAAATCGCTTCGGTGCGTATGGATCTTCACCACGTCGCCCGGCTGCAGGCTGCCGGCCTCACGCCACTCGGTCCGCTCGACCTTGCGCGTCAGGTGGGTGACCGTCTCGATCTGGTGGTTGGCCGTCAGCCGCAGCGCATGACCCTCACGGGTCGTCAGCTTCAGCACCGGCTTGACTCCCGTGCTCCAGAAGCCTTCCGGCGTGGTGGCAAACGGCTGACCATGCACGATGGTCCGATGCGGCACACCAATCAGATCGCGTACCTGGCGCGGCCCTTGATCGGTGAGTACCCAGGTGTCAGCCGTCACACACGGGTTCGTGCCGAACTCGGCGTTCGCCCGGCGGGCCGGCCGCAGCTTCTGGGCCACGTCGCGGCTGAAGATGCCCGGCTCGCCACGGCCGCCCTCGACCATTTCGAGGAACTGGCGCATGAACTCCGTCTGCGAGGGGCCGCCCTCCGGCCAGACGGCCGAGTTGTTGGCGTTCCAGCGCTGGCTGTTCTCCCGCTCGAAGTCGCCGGCCTTGCAGCGCAGCATCTCCTCGTCGTGGTAGTCGTACAGCGAGATCATCGCCGTCCGACGCACGCCACCTGAGACCGCCGCCGACCCGACCGCGCACATCATGTCGTGCGCGTCGATGGGCCGCAGGAACGAGCCCTGCCGCGCCAGGATGCGCCGCCGCATGAAGTCGAGCATCGCCCGCAGCGGCTCGGGGCCGCTGGCGCGCCCGCCCTTGATCATCAGCGGCGCGCCGGCCGCGCGGATCAGGTCCAGGTTGAAGCGGACGTCGCCGCCGTCGAACCAGCGCTCCAGGCCGTAGCGCAGCGCCGCCGCCCAGCCCTCCGTCGTGTCCTCCACGACGTACAGGTCAGGGTTGGCCCCGGTCTGCCGCTTGATGCGCGGGAAGTTCTCGACGTACTTGCTCTCGACGGAGTACCCGACGCCGCAACCGCTCATCGAGATGATCAGCGCCTCGCAGAAGGCGTCCAGGCTGTCCACTGGCTGGTACGAGCAGTTGTAGATGCTGATGTTGTTGCGGCGCGCGGCCGGGCCAGCCATCGCCAGCATCCGCATCGACGGCATCACCTTCATGTCGAGGATGCCCAGGCGGATGCGCTCGTAGGTCTCCGACGGCAGCCGGTCGCCGGCCAGCTCGTGGAGGAAGGCCACCGAGCGGTCCACCGTCTCGACCCAGGTCTCGCGGCGGCCCAGCTCGTAGTTGAAGCGGCTGTACTTGTCGTAGAACTGGAACTGCTGCAACGCGGTGGGGAAGTACGGCTTGTCGGCGTCGAAGGCCGCCCGCACCTCGTCCGGGATCGGGCGCTCCAGCCGCTGCTTGGCATGCTCGAAGCGGTAGATGATGTACCGCTTGGCCGCCTCGAACTCGCCGGCCGCCTGCAGCACCATCTCGACGATGTCCTGGACTGTCTCGACGGTCGGCTTCTCGCCGGTATCGGCCTTGGCCGCGATGATGTTGGCCGCGCGCCGGGCCAGCTCCTTGACGGGCGTCGTCGGGGTGCGCCCGAAGCCGGCGAAGCAGCGGCTCAGCGCGCTCTCGATGCGCGAGATGTCGAACGGAACCTCGCGCCCGTCGCGCTTGATGATGCTCTCCGGCAACGGCACTTCGACTTCCATGGCGCTGTGCCCATGACCATTCCCGTTGCTGATAACCGCGCCCTCGGCATCGGGCTTCAAACGCTTTCCATCAGCGACGGTAACCGGCACCTTTGGCGCTTCTTGTGGCATCGCGTTCCCTCGCGGCTGAGGCTGTGTTATGTCCCGGCGGGTGGAGCCTACCCACGGCATCCGCCACAACATCTTGTGCTCAGGCAGGAAGCATGCCACAAGATCTTGTGTTCGTCAACATCTCGTCCGCTACTCATGCAGAAAAAGATGGGCAGACTTTTCGAGCATTTCCCGTGTAGAACGCCTGTTTTGTCAAGCTATCGTTCGGATAACAGCGGAGCGCTGTTCTTATGACGATCAGTCAATAGACGTAAGCAGATTCTGTCGAAGCGCGCTCCCTTCCGATGGGGCGGTACGGACGCAGGCGGAGCGCCGCTGCCTCGTGGCCGACGACCAGCCTGAGCTGGCAGAGACCATCACATGCGCATGTCCGCGGCCGACCCAAGCTGCATGCCAGCACATGGCATACGATGCTGCTCGTGGTACGCTGTGGGGGCCGGTCAGCATCGAGCGGCCACCTGTGCGAGCATGCTCAGGTGTGCCCGCCCTCCGCCTCCCTGGAGTCAGCAGCCGCATGGTCGCCTCGCCTGCACGCGCGCAGACGCTCCGCACGATGTGCCCGATGAACTGCCACCCGACCTACTGCGGCATGCTGGTGACCGTCGAGGATGGCCGCCTGCTCAAGATCGCGGGCGATCCCGACCATCCGGACAGTCGCGGCTTCCTGTGCGTGCGCGGGCGCTCGGCCCACGAGATCCAGGGCAACCCGCTGCGCCTCTCCCATCCGCTGCTTCGGCGCGGCCCGCGAGGCTCCGAGGGCTGGGAGCCGATCTCCTGGGACGATGCGATGGACCGCATCCTCTCGGCCATGCGGGCGGCCGGGCTGCCGCGCGTCGGCGTCTGGACCGGGCACGGCTCGTCGGTCAGCGGCATCGGCTCGCAGCTTGCGCGGCGGTTCGGCTATCTCAGCGGCGTGCAGGGCTGGAACTCCTCCATCGTCTGCTGGGCGCTCGGCGGGTACGGGCTGCTGCTGACCGGAACCACCAGCACCAACACCAAGGAGGACATGGCCGCCCACGCCGAGACGGTCATCATGTGGGGCGCGAACGTCGCCAGCCAGCCGACCACGGCCCCACACCTGATCGCGGCCCGCGAGCGCGGCGCAACAGTCGTCGCCATCGACGTGCGGCGCACCGAGACGGCCCGCCACGCCGACCGGATGCTGGTCATCAAGCCGGGCACGGACGCCGCCCTGGCCCTCGGCATGATGCAGATCATCGTCGAGGAGGGGCTGGAGGACCGGGCGTTCCTGGCCGAGCACACGGTCGGCTGGGAACGTCTCGCGCCGACGCTCGGGCGGCACACTCCGGCCTGGACCGCCGCCATCACCGGCCTGGACGAGGACACGATCCGCTGGCTGGCACGGCGGTACGCCACCAGCAAACCGGCCTGCATCGTCCTGGGCGGCGCGTCGATCTTCAAGCATCGGGGCGGCTGGCAGGTCAGCCGGGCGATCTCTTGCCTGCCGGCGCTGACCGGACAGTACGGCATCCCTGGCGGCGGACTCGGGCCACGCCACCGCGGCGGCACGCACGGCGAAGGCCCCGCCGACATCACCATGCCGCACCTGCGCCCGCCCGGCGAGTACATCCCCAGCCACATGCCCAGCATGGCCCGCGCGATGCGCGAGGGCAAGATCGATGTGCTCCTGCTGCTCGGAACCAACGTCCTGTCGAGCTTTGCCGACTCGGACGGCATGGCTGAGGCCATCGATCGAGTCGGGCTGGTCGTCTCGCACGACCTTTTCCACACCGAGACCACTCGGCGGCTCGCCGACATCGTCCTGCCCGGCACCTCCTGGTTGGAGGAAGTCGGGATGAAGGACACTGCCACCCACATCTACCTGACCGACCAGGCGTTGCCGACCTACGCCGAGGCTCGCTCGACGGCCCGGTTCATCACCGATCTCGCCCACGGCATCGACCGCCCGGACATCGTGCCCTGGGACGGCCCCGAGGGTCCGGTCAACGCCCTGCTGGCCGGCCTCGACGGCGGCCAGTTGACGGTCGAGCGGCTGCGGGCCTCCGATGGCCGCTACGAGCGCAAGATCTCGCACATCGCCTACCCCGACCACCGCTACCATACGCCATCCGGCAAGATCGAGCTGTACTCCGAACGGGCGGCTCGGATCGGGTTGCCGCCGCTGCCGATCTACGAGCCGCCCTCCGAGACGCCGGAGACGGCCCCGGCCCTGGCGGACCGCTACCCGCTGGTCTTCAAGCAGGGGCGGACGTTCACCTCGTTCCACGGCTTCTACGACGAGGCCCGCGCCCTGCCGTCACTGGCGAAGGTCAACCCTGGCCCCGAGCTGTGGATCAGCCCGCTGGACGCTGCCGAGCGCGGCATCACCCACGGGTCAGCCATTCAGCTCTACAACGACCGTGGCGCCGCGGACGCCACCGCTCGCGTTACCGAGGACGTGCCGCCGGGGGTCGTGTGGATGCGCGACGGCTGGGTCGCCGTCAACAAGCTGACGTCCAACGAGGACTGCCTGTCGCCGGCCCAGTCGGAAGCCTTGCCGATCCTGGGCGGCCAGGCCACCTACGAAGCGCTGGTGGAAGTCGTCAGTTCTCAGTCGTCAGTAGTGACGGCGCACCCTCCTGACAACCGATGACTGACCAATCGTGACCGAGGGTGTTCCGCTCCGCGAGGCCTTGAAGCTCGCGCCGTTCCAGCGAGCGCGCGTGGTGGCGGGCGCGACCGGCCTGGACCGGCTCGTCAATCAGGTCAACATCATGGAGGTGCCGGACATCCTGCCGTGGGTCAAGCCGCGCCAGTTGCTGCTGACCACGGCCTATCCGCTCCGCGACGAGCGCGCCGCCCTTGCCGATCTGGTGCCCGGCCTCGCCGAGCGCGGGCTGGCCGGGTTCGCCATCAAGCCGAGCCGCTACATCGACCAGATCCCGCCTGTCATGGTCGAGGCGGCTGAGCGGCTGGCGTTCCCGCTGATCGAGCTGCCGCCCGAAGCCTCCTTCGACGAGGTCATCAACGCCGTCCTCGGGTCGATCCTCAACGCCCAGGCACTGCGGCTGGAGCGCTCGGCGGCCATCCACGACCGCTTCACGCGGATCGTGCTGAGCGGCGGCGGCCTGCGCGAGATCGCGCAGACGCTGGCGGAGCTGATCGAGCGGCCGGCCGCCATTCTCGACCCTGAAGGGACGGTGCTGGCAGCATCCCAGGACGCCAGCCGCCACGGGCTCGGGGCGGCCGGCCGCCGGGGCACGCTGACGCCATTAGGGAGTGAGGGCCTGCCGTCCGCCCGGCGTGGCGAGGTCAGCGCGGCCATCTTCACCCTGACGGCCGCCACCCCGGTCGTCGCCCAGCCGATCCAGGTTGACGGCGAGCAACACGGCGCGATCATCCTGCCGGCCGAGACCGCCACCCTGGCCGATGACGCCCTGGTGGCCGTCGAGCAGGCAGCCACCGTCGCGGCGCTTCGGCTGGTGCAGGCGCGGGGCATCGCCGAGGCCGACCGGCGCTTTCAGGCCGTCTGCCTGGAGGAGCTGGTCGCCGGGCACGCTGTCGATCCCGGCATCCTGCACGAGCACGCGCTGACGTTCGGCTGGGACCTGGCGCAGCCACGGGCGGCGCTGGTGGTCGAGCTTGCGGCGCTGGACGGGCGGCCGGTCGATCAGCGGCCAGCCCTGGCGAGTGTCGGGGAGCAGACGCGCCTCCGTCAGCGGCTCACCGAGGCCGCCTCCGCCGCCCTGGGGCGCGAGGCTATCGTCTGGCAGCGCAGCGCGGGTGTCGCGGCGCTGGTGGCCCCGGGACCGCGCGGCCGGGCGGCGCTGCTGGAGGCCGCCGCCGCCCTGCAAGCCGAGGCTGCCCGTCGCCTGCCTGGAAGCCTCGTCAGCGTCGGGATCGGGCGCACCTGCGACGATCCTCTGGATCTCGCCGCCAGCCACCGCGAGGCGCTGCGGGCATTGGCCGTCGGTCGAAGAACGCGCGGCCCCGGCCACGTCTCCCTGTTCGAGGATCTCGGATTGGACCGACTGCTGGCCGGCTGCTCCAACGAGGAGCTGGCGGCGTTCCGCGAGGCGACCCTCGGCCCGCTCCTCACCTACGACACGGCCCACGGCAGCGAGCTGGTCCGGACGCTCGAGGTCTTCCTGGCCTGCAGCGGCAACGGCGCGAAGGCCGCCCACGTCCTGTACGTCCACTACAACACGGTGCGCCAGCGGCTCGCCACCGTCGAGCAGGTGCTGGGCCAGAGCCTGGACGACGCCGACGCACGCCTGAGCCTGGGGCTGGCACTGCGGGTGCTCCGGATGCTGCCACGCGGATAGCCGCCGTCTGCGCCGGCCAACGCCTGTGCTTGCGCGGATGCTTGCGCGGGTGCTTGCGCGGGTGCCGGTCGCTGGCGGCCTACCCTTCTCTGCCGATGGCAGACGCCGACCTCTGTCATTCTGACGAATGCGTCCAAGCCGCGTCAGCGATTCGTAACATCTACGGCCTACGCTGAGACCGTTCAGCCGCCCCGACGCCTGAACGCTGCGCCCCCGGCAGGATCGGCCTGCCCGGGGCCACCTCGCAACAGGGAGAGGACACGACATGCGAATCTCTGGCAAGCCTCTCGGATTGCTCGTCAGCGCCCTGGCGCTGCTGCTCGCCGCTGGCCTGGCACTCGCGCCGGCGGCGACCGCCGCGCCGGCCTCCCAGGAGATGATGCGACCGGCCTGGCACACGCTCCCGCTCGCCGACGCCCGCACCGGCCAGAGCTTCACGCTGGCAGACTTCGCCGGCAAGACCGTCTACGTCGAGCCGATGGCCACCTGGTGCACCAACTGCCGCCAGCAGATGAGCGCCATCCGCGATCACGTGCGCGGGCAGATCGATCCGCGGCAGGTCGTGTTCGTCGGGCTGAGCGTCGAGACGAACCTCGCGCCTGATGCGCTGGCCGCGTACGTCAACGCCCAGGGCTTTGACTGGACGTTCGCCGTCATGAGTCAGGAGATGCTGCAGGCCCTGGCCGGGCAGTTCGGGCGGACCGTCACCAACCCGCCGGCCGTGCCACACTTCCTGATCCTGCCGGACGGCTCGACCACCGATCTGAGCACCGGTTTCCAGTCGGCAGACGCGCTGCTGGCGAAGCTCGATGAGGCCAGCATGATGCACCCGATGGGCGCGCAGCCGATGACCGATCCGTCGATGTCCAGCGACTCGATGCCGGACAAGCCGATGTCGGACCCCTCGATGGGCAACAACCAGATGCCCGGCGGCGCGATGCCGGACAAGCCGATGGACCAGATGCCGCGTCCCTGATCCTCTGGAGTCACACGCGCCATGTCGAGTCAACTGCTGGAGGCGTTTGTCCTGGGCAACGCCTCCATCCTCACCAACGTCTGTATGTTGCCGCTCTACCCGAGCATGGTGGCGTACCTTGCCGCCGACTCGGGCCGGGCGCGCGACTGGCAGGGGGTGCTTGGCGTCCTGGTGCTGGCCGGCGTGCTGACCATGATGCTGGCAGTTGGCCTGATCCTGTTCCTGCTGCGCGCCACGTTTGGCGCCGTGCTGCCGTGGCTGCTGCCGCTGGTCTACGGCAGCGTCATCCTGCTGGGCGTCCTGCTGCTGCTCGGCAAGAGCCCGTTCGCCCGACTCGCCACCGCCCGGGCGCCGGTCTTCCGGAATCCGCTGTTGACGGCGTTCGCCTACGGCCTGCTGCTCGGCCCGATGACCCTGCCCTGCGCCGGTCCGCTGATCGTCAGTGCGTTTGTGCTGGGGGCCGGCAGCATCGCGTCCCTGGCTGACGGGCTGCTCTACGCGCTGGCATTCGGGCTGGGCTTCGGCTGGCCGCTGATCCTGCTGCCGCTGCTGGCGGCCCCGGCCCAGCGCCTCCTGACCCGGTTCGTCGCCGCGCGGTACACGCTGTTGACGCGAGCGGCCGGCCTGCTGCTAGTCAGCATCGGGCTGTTCGGGGTGTGGGCCGAGGTGCTGGCCCTGTGAAGCCGCGCCGGCATCGTCAGATTGGCGGTGGCGGTCCGCGTGCCAGCACGATGGTCACCCTGGACGGTCGCCATCGTCAGACGTGCTCGCGCGGCATCGGCACCCTCCCAAGGCGCACGCCCGTTGCCACGCTCGCGGCGTACCCGAGCGCGCCGATAGCGAAGGCGGCCCACAACCCGGAGCCAACGACGCCGGCGGCCAGCAGCGGGAACAGCAACCCGCCGACGTTTCCCACCGTGGGGAACAGGCCGAAGACGCCCGTCTGATAGCTGTGCGGAACGACGCGCGCAAGGTGCGCCACCAGCAGGGGACGCGCCAGGGCGGTCGGGATGCCGCGCAACAGCGCGAATACGCCCACCAGCCAGAGCCACGGCGACACCATGATCCCCAGCGTCACGATGGCCCCGAACAACATGCCGAACGTGTACAGCCGCACGATGTCCGAGCGATCAGCGATGCGCCCCGTCAGCCAGGTACTGACCGTGGTGACCACGCCGTACCCGCCCAGGATCCAGCCGATGGCGAAGGCCGGATCGGCGGCCACCTGGGCGATACGCACCGAAATGTAGGCATCCACCGTCCCGGAGCCAGACCGCACCAGGAACTGATTGGCGAAGTTCCAGCGGATGCCAGGCGTCTTCCAGGAAATAGCGAAGACCTCCCCCATACGCCCCATGACGGATACTGGCTTCGGCGCACCCTCTGGCTCGGGCAGCAGCAGCGCCAGCACGATCCCGGCGACGAGCACCAGGACGGCGTCGAGGATCTGTAGCCCGCGCAGCCCGATGACGGGGATGAGCAGCGCGCCGAGCGGCGGCCCGATGCTGGCCGCGATCGGCATCGCCGTCTGCACCGTCGCCACGGCCCGCCCGACGTACGGACGCGGGGTCAGCATGGCCTGCGTCGCGGTGATCACGCCGCCGACGCCGTAGCTGAACCCGCAGAGAGCGCGCGCCAGGATCACCCAGCCAAGCGTCTCAGCCCAGGCGGCGACCAGCAGGGAGACCGCCAGGATGATGAAGGTCCGCAGCAGGATGACCCGCCGTGAGAAGCGCTCGGCCAGCACGCCCCAGAACGGGCCGAGCGGCAGGGCCATGCCCATCGTGATGGCGACGAGGATGCCGGTCCAGACGCCAACCTCAGTATCGTCGAGGCCCAGCTCGCGAAGCTGGAGCGGGGTGAAGGCGATCAGGTGCCCCTCACTGGCGAACATGACGGTCGTGGTGGCGAGGAGCAGGACGTTGGTCCCACGCCAGGAAAGCTGCATGGCGGCATCATAGGCGACAGGACCGTGCGGCGCGAGGCGGCACGGACTGGCGATGAGGAGCCATTCGCCCGGAGGCCGGCCCGGTCTCGGCGGGTGGCCCGGTCTGGAAGGGTGGCCCGGTCTGGAAGGGTGGCCCGGTCTGGAAGGGTGGCCCGGTCTCGGAGGCGATGCCGGCTAGGATGCCCACTCCCGCCCGACGGTCACAAACGGCGCCTCAGCCGGAGCGTCAGCGGCTGGGCAGGCTACTGATGGTCCGCCGGCGCAGCCGGCACTCGCGTGCAGCCGCTCGCCTGCCCTGAGCAGCACCTGCATGCCGTTCAGGAACGTTGCCAGCTCGTCGTCGTCCAGGTGTTCCATCAACATGTTGGTGAAGGCCCGACGCCCGGCCATGAGACGCTGCAGCAAGGCGTTCCCGTCTGACGTGAGCCGGCACACGTGCTGACGACGGTCGGTCGGATCGTCGTCGCGCCGAACCAGGCCCCGCTCGACCAGCTTATCCATCACTGCTGTCACAGTCGGCAGGGTGACGCCCAACCCCCGCGCGACCTCGCTCACGCGCAATCCAGGGTCACTCACCGGACTCACCGAGCGGGACAGGACGAACATCATCTTGAGCTGCGACATGGTCAGGTCAACATCGACCCACTCGCGGGCCTGGGCTGGCCCGAGCACCCGCAGCATCTGCGGCTCAAGCTCAGCGATCTGCGCCAGCAGCTCGGTGCGGCGAGCGACCTCGCTCACGTCGTTCGTCCACTTCGAATAGTTCGGGGAGATGGAAGCATCGTACGCGGGTGTTAACGATCTGTCAACATGCGAACGGACGGTGGGCCGGCGAACGGACGGCTCAGGGGCGGTGGGACAGCAGCCTTACCGGGCTGCCATCCCCAGCTCACCCTGGAGATGGTCGATAAACTGGCGTGCTGTCCGGCCGCTGCGTCCGTTATGCCACTCGGCCCACTGGAGACCGCGACGCCGGAGCGTCTCAGCGTCGATGTCCAGGCCGCGCTGCTGTGCCAGAGCCTCGACCACGGCGAGGTAGCGTCGCTGATCCGGCGAGGGGAAGACCACCCGAATGCCGAACCGGTCCGACAGCGAAAGCTTCTCCTGCATCGTGTCCTGGCCGTGGATCTCGGCGGAGATCACCGACTCGCGGTCCGTCCAGCGCTCCTGCACGAGGTGCCGGCGGTTGGACGTGGCGTAGAGCACGACGTTGTTCGGTCGCCCCTCAACGCTCCCCTCCAGCACCGCCTTCAGGCCGCGATAGTCGCGCTCGCCCTCGTCGAACGAGAGATCGTCCACGAAGAGGATGAATCGCTCGGGGCGATCTCGGAGCTGGTTGATGATCCAGGGGAAATCGCTGAGGTCGTCGCGCGAGACTTCGACCAGCCGCAGGCCGGCGTCGGCGTGCTCGTTGAGCAGGGCCTTGACGGTGGAAGACTTGCCGGTGCCACGGTCGCCGTAGAGCAGCGCGCTGTTCGCGGCGAACCCGGCCAGGAACTGCTCGGTGTTCTGGAGCACCAGCGCGCGCTCGCGCTCGTAGCCGACGAGTTGATCCAGGCGAATCGGGTCCGGAGCGACGACGCCGACGAGCCGGCCCTGGCTCGGCCCCTGGCCCTCTTCGCGGACCCACCGGAACGCACGGTACCGCCCAAACGGGCCGGCCCCCACGCGCGCGTACCGTTCGGCCATCGTCTCGGCAAGGGCCGGCCAGTCATTCGACCGGGCGAGCTGCTGCTTGAGCGCGTAGCTGGCCTGAGCGGCCGGTTGATCGCCATCTGGCAGGGATCGGAAGCCGTCCCAGGCGACCCAGACATCGCCCGCCTCGGCGTTGGCGGCGTGCGCGGCGGCCCGAGCCAGTCGGGCAGTGTCGAGACTGTGCAGGGACTGGAGCGCTGCGAGATCGCGGCGGACCTGCGCCAGCAGGGACGGCCCGATGCCGTCGAGGCCGGCGCGCTGCGCCTTCCGGCTGAACGGCGTCTCCGTCTCCAACAGGCGATCCAGCAGGTGGTTCTGCCAGGCGTCGCCCACCAGTTGCTCGGTGGAGAGCTCGGCCTCGTCGGCCAGGAGCGCGAACAGCTTGCCGTAGATGCTGCCGATCCGGGCGGCGGACTCCTCGGTCGCCAGCGCGTCGAGCAGCTCCAGGAATGCCGCACCGATGGGGTCGGCGAGGACCGGGCGCAGCACGCTGAGGGATCGGGCGCGCAGCAGATCGGCGCGGATCAGCGCGGCGCCTCGCGCGCCGCTGAGCGAGGGGAGCGAGACGGTCATCGGGGCCTTCCTGGGAGGATCGCCCGAGAGTGTACCCGAACGCCACGCCCACAGACTCCGATCCTCCCAGGGGCTGCAGGGGGATTGCATGTTGATGTCGTCGTGCCGCCGCGTCGGGGCTTGAAAGCCCCGCCTACACTCCTGCCGTCGCTGCGCGACGCGCCAGTCGCACCAGTGCCTGCCGTTCCCCACGGCCGTCGCGCAGCGACGGCG
>JADZEM010000177.1 GCA_020850535.1 Chloroflexota bacterium | reverse complement strand
GTCGCTGCGCGACGGCCGTCGGGAACGGCCGGCACTGGTGCGACTGGAGCGTCGCGCAGCGACTGCAGGATCGTAGGCGGGGCTTTCAAGCCCCGACGCGGCGGCACGACGACATCAACATGCAATCACACTGGGTTGGAGAGGCCATCAGAGGGAGTGTATCAGCCTCGCGGGCTATGATTGTTCGGCTCAACGTGAGGTAGGCATGCCCAAGGAGCCACGGGTGCAGGCACAGGCGACGATGCGACGACAGCACGGAGGACAGGGGACGCCAGGGCCGTCGGTCGTGACGGTGTTCGGCATCCTGCTGGTGGCGGTGAGTCTGGTGGCGGTCGGCGCGGCGGTGACGTTCGGCTCATTGCGTGGCAGCGGGACCGGCGGCGATGGCCGTGCGCCCGATCCGACCCCGACCCCGGCGGCTGCCCGCGCGACCCCGATTCTGCTGACGGTCGGACCGCGCGCCCAGGCGACCGATGGCGGCCCGACCCCGGCCGCCGGTGGGACCGGCGCACCGAGCCTGATCCCGCCGTCTACGTCGGGCGGGCCGCTCTTCGCGCCGTCGGTCCCGAGTGGGGCGAGCACGCAGCCGCCGTCGTCGGAGCAGCAGGCTGGATCGCCGTCGCCGGCCAGCACCGCTGGCTCCCCGGCGGCCGGTCCGGCCGCCGATCCCCAGACCGCGCCCTCTCCCGCGTCGTCCGCCGCCAGCCCGGCTCCTGGGGCGCCGTTGCCGATCCCGCCGCCGCTCGGCTCGCCGACTGCTGCGATGTCGCCAGCCGAGCGTGCGGCGGCCGAGGCGTTCGCCCGGCTGACCACGGACGAAGAGAAGGTCGGGCAGCTTCTCCTGCTGGCGTGGATCGGCGGGACGGCCGAAGAGGCCCGCCCGGCCCTACGCGATCTGAAGGCTGGCGGGATCGTCCACGTCCAGAACACCACCACGCGGGCGGGGGCCGCCACCATCAACCGGGGGCTGGACGCCATCGCGGCCGAGGTCGGCATGGTTCGTCCGCTGATCGCCATCGACCACGAGGGCGGCAACGTGCAGCGGATCACGGATGTCGAGAATCTCCGAAGTAACTGGGAGTTCGCGGCCAGTGGCGCGAAGGATCTGCAAGCGTGTCAACGCGGCCAGAGCCACGCCGAGACCTTGCGGAGCATGGGCTTCTCGATGAATCTCGCGCCGGTGCTGGACGTCAACAACAACCCGGCCAACCCGGTCATCGGGCGGCGCTCCTACTCGGACGACCCGGAGGTCGTGGCGCGGCTCGGGGCGGCCTACGTTCGCGGGCTACAAGGGGGTGGCGTGGCGGCGGTCGGGAAGCACTTTCCGGGGCACGGCAACACCAGCACAGATTCGCACCTGGGGCTGCCGTCCCTCCCGATGTCGGTCTCCGATCTCGACCGCATCGAGCTGGTGCCGTTCCGGCGGGCCATCGACGCTGACATCGCCGGCATCATGTCGGCGCACATCGTGTTCCCGGCCGTCGATCAGTCTGGCGTGCCGGGCACGCTCTCGCGGCCGGTCATGACCGGGCTGCTGCGTGAGCGCCTCGGCTTCAAGGGCCTGTCTGTCAGCGACGACATGGGCGCGATGAAGGCCATCACCGACAACTACACGCCCGGCGACGCCGCCGTTCGCGCGGTCCAGGCCGGCGTGGACATGATCATCCTCTCAGCCGAGTTTCCGCGCCAGAAGCAGTCGCGCGATGCGCTGGTGGCCGCCGTGTCGGATGGCCGGATCACGCAGGATCGGCTGAACGAGGCCGTGCAGCACGTGCTGCTGGTCAAGGCGCGCTTCGGGCTGCTGGGCGAGCCGGCAGTGCAGCCAGGAGGAGGCTGCTCGTGACTGCCGAGCGCTGGCGAGGCCTGTCCCTGGGCCTCGCTGCGCTCGTGATGCTGCTGGCGCTCGCGCCGCGCACCGTGCTGGCCGCCGCCACAGCCCGTCCGCGAACCGGTGAGACCGCGCAGCAGGGGACAGGCGTCGAGGTCGAAGTGTTCGGGGACGTCATCGTCGGACGGCCGGTTGACGTCGAGATCCGTGCTGCCAACCCGGTGCCCGACGCCAGCCAGGGCAGCATCACCGTCTCGATCTATGGCAACCCGTCGATCCAGATCGCCGGGGCGTCGGCCCAGGGCGCGAAGATCTACCAGCCCGGCGAGAACATGTTCAATTTTGGCAGTGGCCGAGCGTCGCCGATCTCGGTGCCGGCCGTCGAGCTGTTCGTCAGCTCCTGGCCGGCCGGCGCGCGCCACTCGCTGCGACTCCGTCTGACGGCGCACGGGCCGTACACGCTGCAGGCTCGTGCTTCCCTGCGCCGAGCGAACGGCTCGTTCGTGCATCTGCCCGGGGCCGGCCAGGTCGATCAGCAGGGCGCACCGACCCGCATGATCGACCTGGAGCCGCGTCAGCAGCCGCCGCCCACGAACACGCCCCAGCCACCACCCACCAACACGGCCGTCCCGGCGACCAAGCCGGAGCAGGGTGCGCCGGCTGCAAAGCCGTCGCTGCAAACGATCCCGAAGCCGGGCCTGCCCCCAGTCGAGAAGCCGGCTCAGCCGCCGGCAGACAAGCCTGCCCAACCGCCAGCGGACAAGCCAGCCCAGGCCCCGGTGCAGTCACCCGCTGCGCCGCCAGCATCGGCCGAGTCGCCAACGACGGCGGCCCCGAACGCTCCCCCGCTCGGACCGGCCCAGGCTGCCACGCCGACTGTCGCCGCAACGCCGGCCGGTGGGGGCGGACCGTCGATGCCGTTGCTGCTGGCCGGCTTCGGGATCATGGGGTTGGGTGTGGCGACGGCGCTCGTCGCGCTGGTGATGGTGTTGCGGCGGCGGTCGAGCCCCGCGCCTGCGCCCCTGGCGGGGCAGTACGGCCCCGTGACGCTGACGCCGCGGGCGAATCCGTGGGGCGGCTCGCCCGTTGGCCAGCCAGCTCGTCCTCCGTCAGGCGGCTTCGAGATGCCGCCGGGCGCGGTGCCGCCCTGGGAGCGCGTAGCCGGGACGCCCGCACCGCCGTCCTGGCCGCAGCCGAGCTTCGAGCAGGGGCCGGCAGGGCCACCAGATCCCCAGCAGGCCGCGCCGCCGCCATGGGGCACGCCGCTCCCGCCGACCAGCCCCTACGGCACGCCGGCACCGTCCTACGGTACGTCGGCGCCGTCCTACGGTACGTCGGCGCCGTCCTACGGTACGTCGGCGCCGTCCTACGGCACGCCGGCCCCGCCGACGCAGGGATCTGGCCCTCAGCCGTCCGCGCCCGGCTCGACGCCCGCCAGCGAGCGCTACGTCGATCGCACGCTCACGGGGCGCGGCGGCATGGGCTCCGTGTTCCGGGCCTACGACTCGCGCCTGCACCGGTGGGTGGCGCTCAAGGTCATGCACGCCGATCTTGGCTTGCAGCAGGGTTTCATGGACCGCTTCGTGCGCGAGGCCCAGATGGCCGCGATGCTCGAACACCCGAACATCGTGACCGTCTACGACATCGAGCCGGTCGGCGACTCGATCCAGATGGTGATGCAGTGGATCGATGGCGAGGATCTTCAGAAGATCCTGGAGCGGGACGGGGCGCTGCCGCTTCCACGCGCCGCTCACCTGCTCGACCAGGTCGCCGCCGCGCTCGACCATGCTCACCAGCGTGAGCGGCCGATCCTCCACCGGGACATCAAGCCGTCGAACATCATGGTTGGCCCACACGACCGCGCCATCCTGACCGACTTTGGCATCGCCCGGCTGATCGGGGACGCCTCGCTGACCCAGACCGGCCAGATGGTTGGTACCCCCGCCTACATGGCACCGGAGGTCGTGCGGGGCGAGGTGGCCGACAGCCGCGCCGATATCTACGCGCTGGGCGTGCTGCTGTTCCAACTGGTGACTGGCCGCGTGCCGTTCAAGGCCGAGACGCCGCTGGCCGTGCTGCACGCCCAGATCCACACCACCCCGCCAGCGGCGCGCTCGGTGATGCCGTCGCTGTCGGGCGGCGTCGAGGGCGTGCTCACGCGAGCGCTGGCCAAGGACCGCGACCAGCGGTTCCAGACGGCTGGAGCGCTGGCACGTGCGTTTCGGGCGTCCATCGGGCAGGCTTGATTGGGTGGGGGGGCGGGCTGGCCGTCACGTACACTGAAACGCTACGCCTGTGAAAGGCCTCAGCCCCGCACGGACCATGCGGGGCAAACGTGCCGAGGGAGTGGAGCCGTGAAGCTCGCCGACCTGCCGCCAGTCTGGCCTGAGGATCTCCTACCAACGATTCGTGAGGAGCTCGCTCGATCTGGCCGCCGCCTCGTCGTCCTCGACGATGACCCAACCGGCACGCAGACGAGTCATGGGGTGCTCGTGGTGACCGAGTGGTCGGAGGACGAGCTTGCAGGTGCGCTGCAAGGATCGCACCCCGCGGTCTTCGTGCTGACGAACTCGCGCAGCTTGCCGGAGGCGCAGGCTGCTGCCCTGGCCGCCGAGGCCGGGCGCAACCTCGCCCGCGCCTCGAAGCGAACCGGCGTCCAGGTGGCCATCGGCTACCGGGGCGACTCAACCCTGCGCGGCCACTATCCCGCCGAGTCCTGGGCCTTGCGTGACGCCTTTGCGTCGGAGATCGGCCAGGAGTACGACGGCGAGATCCTGGCCCCCTTCTTCGAGGAGGGTGGTCGGTTCACCATCGGCGACACGCACTACGTTCAGCAGGGCGACGATCTCGTCCCCGCCGGCGAGACCGAGTTCGCCCGGGACGCCGCCTTCGGGTACCGCAGCTCGTTTCTGCCGGCCTGGGTCCAGGAAAAGAGTCAGGGCCGGGTGGCCGCGGGGGTGGTCGGCTCGGTGTCCATCGAGGACATCCGCCAGGGCGGCCCCGCGCGCGTGGCCGAGATCCTGACCGGCGTCAGCGGCGGCAAGATCGTCGTGGCGAACTCGGCCACCTACCGCGACATGGAAGTGTTCGTGCTCGGGCTGCTGCGGGCCGAGGCCGCGGGGAAGCGGTTCCTGTACCGGGTGTCGGCCTCGTTTGTGCGGGTGCGGGCCGGGCTGGCCGCGCGGCCCCTGCTGACGATCTCGGACCTCTACCCGAAGGGCGCGCCAACGGCGGCCGGCATCACGTTCGTGGGATCGCACGTCAAGCGCTCGACCGAACAGCTCGAACAGGCCGTGAACCTGGCCGATCTGCAGGTGCGCGAGCTGCGGGTGACCCGTCTGCTGGAGCCGTCGACCCGCGACGCCGAGGTGCATGACACGGTCGCGTGGTTGGAGGAGCAGTATCCGCGCGGCCGGGACTGCCTGATCTACACCAGCCGCAACGTCGTGACGGGCGGCACTGCCGAGGAGAGCCTGAACGTCAGCCAGACCGTCTCGGCGGCGATGGTGGACGTGGCGCAGCGGCTCACCGTCCCGCCACGGTACGTGATCGCCAAGGGCGGCATCACCTCGAACGACCTGGCCCTGAAGGCGTTCGGCGTGCATCAGGCGACGGTGCCCGGCCAGGTGGCCCCCGGCATCCCCTGCTGGCTGCTGGGCGACGAGAGCCGCTTCCCCGGCGTGCCCTACGTGATCTTCCCCGGCAACGTCGGGACGCCGAAGACGCTGGCTGACGTCATCACGATGCTGCGCGGGGCGTCGTAGCGGTGCCAGCGCGGAAGCCCTCGGCCACTGCCGCCAAACGAAGTGCTGCCTCCTCCCCCGCCGGCGCGGCGGGGGGGAGCGAGTTGCCCCTGGCCGATCTCCGGGCGCGGGTGCTCGCGGCGGCCCGTGAGGCCGCCGCGATGGGCCTGATGACGATGACCTCCGGCAACTTCAGCGCCCGCGACCGCGCATCGGGGCTGATCGCGATCACGCCGAGCGGACGCGCCTACGGCACGATGACGCCGGCCGACATCGTGCTGGTGCGGCTCGACGGTACGGTGGCCGACGGGACGCTCAAGCCATCCTCAGAGACGCCGCTGCACCTCGGCGTCTACGAGGCGCGGCCGGACCTGGACGGCATCGCGCACGTCCACAGCGTCCATGCCAACGCCGTTGGCGCGCTCGGGCTGTCGGTGCCGCCGGTGGTTGGGACACTGTGGCGGTACGTTGGCGGGACGCTCGAAACGGCCCCGTTCATGGAGTCAGGCTCGCGCGAGTACGCGGCCCACGCGCTGGCCGTCATGGGCGACCGCCGCGCCGTGATCATGGCGAACCACGGGCTGCTCGCGATTGGCGAGACCGTGGAGCGGGCGCTCGAGTCTATCGCCTACGCCGAGGAGGGCGCGCGGGTCTTCCTGCTGGCGCGCGCCCACGGCGAGCCGTCTACCCACCCGAAGCCGACGAGCGGCATGATGTACGCTCCACCCTGGTGGGGCGAGACGCAGGGAACGGCGTAACGGCGTTGGACTCGATCAAGCTGATCTTCGCGTTTACGCTCGTGCTGCTGATCGGGTTCAGCGTCTCGTTCTCGCAGACGCTCGGGTGGCCGGATGCGCTGCCGTGGGTGGCCGCGGCGTGGATCGGCTGGGTCGGCGGCGTCGCCTGGGTTCGCAGCCGGCACTGGTAAGCGGGCGCGCACCCACGCCGCGCCTGCGCATCCCCAGGTTCGGCCGCGCAGACGGGTGTCTGCGCGGCGACCATGCCCGTTCGACGCCCGAGGCGGCGGCTAGATCAAGGGATAGATGAACGGACCGAGCGAGGTTGCCGAGGCGAAGGCGATCAGCGCCGCCAGGAGCAGCAGCATCACGACCAGTGGAATCATCCACCAGAGCTTCTGCGCCCAGAGGAACGAGAGCAGCTCGCCCGCGATCCCAAGCTTATTGAAGAAGGCCTGCATGAGGTGTCTGTCTCTTCCTGAGCCTGTCCTGGCCGCATGCGTGTTTGGTACACCAGGCGGGCCGATTCTACAACGATCTTCGCCGAGTGCGCCATCTCTTCACCAGACTCTCATGCAGTTGCCCGCACACCGGAGCCGCCCCTACCCTACTCCTTGACGGCATGGGAGGAGCACGATGGCAGGACTGACGGGCAGGGTCGCGGCGTTCTACGGCGCAGACCTGCCGATGGAGATCAAGGAGTACCCGGTTCCCGATCCGGAGCCCGGCGCGGTCGTCGTCCGGACGACGTTGGCGAACGTCTGCGGCTCGGATCTGCACCAGTGGCGCGGCGAGTTCGACGTGGCGAAGTTCGGGCGGCCGTACCCGCAGATCCTCGGGCACGAGATGACCGGCCGGGTACACGCCCTGGGCGAGGGTATCTCCAGGGACACGGCCGGCAACCCGCTTCAGCCCGGCGACCGCGTCATCTGGCGGTACTTCTACCCGTGCGGCTCGTGCCGGCCGTGCATGCGGCGCGTCTACCGCGCCTGCCCCAACGCTCGCGCGTACCTGATGACGTCGTGCGACGAGTCGCCGCACTTCTATGGGGCGTTTGGCGACTACTACTACGTGCGGCCGGGCGCGGCCATCTTCAAGGTGCCCGACGAGCTGCCAGATGAAACCGTGGCTGGGATCAACTGCGCGCTGGCGCAGGTGGTCGGCGGGCTCCAGTTGGCGCAGCTCAAGCTGGGTGAGTACGTGGTGATCCAGGGGGCTGGCGGCCTGGGTGTCTACGCGACGGTCGTGGCGAGGGAGATGGGCGCCGGCAAGGTCATCGTGGTGGACGGCGTGTCCGAGCGGCTGGAGCTGGCGACGGCGTTCGGTGCGGATGCGGTCATCGACTTCCGCGAGCTGTCCGACCCGGACGCGCGGGTCAAGCGGGTCCAGGAGCTGACTGACGGCTGGGGCGCAGACGTGGTGGCGGAGCTGGTGGGCCACCCGCGCGTCTGCAACGAGGGCCTGCGGATGGTCGGGCGGGCGGGCCGCTACCTGGAGATCGGCAACATCAGCCCGGGCATGACGTTCACGCTCGATCCGCAGTGGCTGGTGGGGTTCAACCGCTCGATCCTCGGGATGCTCTACTACGAGGCCGAGCATCTCCAGCAGGCGCTCGATCTGGTCTACCGCACCCGCGAGACGTACCCCTGGGACCGCGTGCTCAGCCACCGGTTCCCGCTGGAGCAGATCAACGAGGCGTTTGACCTGGCGGACCAGGGAAAGGTCACCCGGGCCGCGATCACGTTCGAGTAGGTGACACGCTCGCGGACCGCTTTCTGTCACGGTATGTGCATGGTTTTGCAACGCCACATTCGCCCTGACAGGGAATACCGGGGGCGGGCGTGGCGTTGTTCTTGCTGGAGTAGCTGCTCCGTGGAGGGTAGCGGGATGCCAGCAACTATTCGCATTTTCCAGGAAGCCGATGTCACGTGCTATCACTGCGGCAATGTCTCCGGCGTAGCGCGGATCGACCGCGGCGCGCCGAACTCGGCGATGACCTACCTGGCGCGTGGGTCTGAGTCCGAGGTGCCATTGACGGATCGACGGCTGATCCGTTGCGCGCGGTGCAATGGCCCGACCTTCTTCGACGCGTTCCAGAATCGCAGCCTCATGCAGACGGCCGGCCTCTTCGACGATCAGCCGCGCCGGGGACGGCCGCCGAAGCGGCTGGTCCAGCAGCGTGAGGCGCAGCAGCGCGGCGCTGCCTGACGCCCTCGCGCCCGAGGCGAGTGAGCGGCAGAACGGCTCACCGTGATCTGCCAGAGCCTGAACCGCGTACAGGCCCCGACTCGCACGTCGGGGCCTGTTCTCTTCGTGACGGCAGGGCGATTGCACGTTGGGCTTGCCGTGCAGCGTGGTCGGGGCTTGAAAGCCCCGCCTACCATCTTGCAGTCGCTTCGCGACGCTCCTGGCTCACCCGTCCCTGCCGTTCCCGGCGTCCGTCGCGCAGCGACGGAGCGCGTGTAGGCGGGGGTTTCAACCCCCGACTGCGCGTTTCACGACGGTATGGGAACGCCGACGAACATGCAATCGCCCTGTTCGTGACGGCGTCAGGGGATGCCAACCCAGGGGCTATACTCCGGTAACTCCTCTCCGGGGATGGCGCTGTGGGTGGTCGTTCGGCTTTCGTCTATTCGAACGAGTATCTGGGCTACAAGCTCAGCGACGAGCACCCGCTGAACCCCATCCGGCTGGCCCTGACTGAGTCCCTGATCGAGTCGGCTGGCCTGCTGAGCCATCCCGATGTCTTTCGGGCCGCTCCCCGCATGGCCTCCGACGACGAGATCATGTACGCCCATGACCGCGACTACGTGGAGCGCGTGCGCGATCTCGGGCATGCGCCGCGCTTCGCCGATCCGTCGATGGACTACGGGCTGGGCACCAGCGACAACCCGGTCTTTCCTCAAATGCACGAGGCGAGCGCCCTGGTGACCGGTGGCTCGCTGGTGGCCGCCGAGCTGGTGATGAGCGGCAAGGCCACCCACGCGTTCAACCCGGGCGGCGGCCTCCACCATGCCGACCGTCGGCGGGCCTCCGGCTTCTGCGTCTACAACGACTGCGCCGTGGTCATCGCCTGGCTGCGTATGCAGGGCCTGCGGGTGATGTACACCGACACCGACGCTCACCACGGCGACGGCGTCCAGTCGATCTTCTACGAGGATCCTGGCGTGCTCACCATCTCGATGCACGAGAGCGGCCGATTCCTCTTTCCGGGCACCGGCAGCACCAGCGAGCGGGGGGCCGGGGCGGGCTTCGGCTACAGCATCAATGTGCCGCTGCTGCCCTACACGGATCACAGCTCGTTCGTGGAGTGCTACGACCTCGTCGTGCCGCCGCTGGCGCGCGCCTTCAAGCCCGACATCATCGTGGCGCAGAACGGCTGTGACGGACACGCCATCGACCCGCTGACCCACCTCCACTACCTGACCCCGACCTTCGAGCACGTGGCGCGGCGCAGCCACGAGCTGGCCCACGAGCTGTGTGACGGCAAACTGATCGCGCTCGGCGGGGGAGGCTACGGCCTGTGGACGGTCGTGCCGCGCGCCTGGACGGCCGTCTGGGCCGCCATCAGCGGCCAGGAGCTTCCCGAGCAGACTCCGGAGGCGTGGCGGGAGCGCTGGCAGCCGGAGAGTCCTGAGCGGATGCCGACCCGCATGCACAACGCGCTGGACGCGGTGCCGGAGATCGAGCGGCAGGACGAGATTCGGTATTCGAATCGAAACGTGGCGCGGGAGGTCGCGGCGCGAGGCCTGCCCGGCTGACGCGCTGGAAGGTCCGTCCTCTGCTGAGCCGACCTGCCGCGAGCCTGCGCCTGGAGTACGACCGTGCCGCAATCCGTTGATGGTCCGAAGTCCGCGACGCCGATCACGCAGGCCCGCAACCGTGCCCTGCTCGGCGCGCTGCCGTTCCATGAGACCCAGGACTTTGAGGATGCCCGGCGGGGCTTCCTGGGAACGTGGTCTGAAGGCTCGATCCGGGCTGCCGACGGGCGAGTCGTCTGGAGCTTCGAGGATGACGCGTTCCTGGACGACGACGCTGCCCCCGAGACCGTCAACCCCAGCCTCTGGCGGCAGGCCCGCCTGAACAGGCTGCACGGCCTGTTCCAGGTCACGGACCACATCTTCCAGGTCCGCAACTTCGACGCGTCGAACATGACGATCGTCGAGGGTGACAGCGGCCTGATCGTCGTGGACGCCCTGATCTCGACCGAGACGGCCCGCGCCGCCCTCCAGTTGTACCGCTCCCTGCGCGGAGACCGGCCGGTCAAGGCCCTGATCCTGACGCACTGTCACGTGGATCACTACGGCGGCATGGGTGGCGTCGTGACCGTCGAGGACGTCCGGGCGGGGCGGGTGGACATCATCGCGCCCGACCAGTTTATGGAGACGGTCGTCGCGGAGAGCGTGCTGCCCGGGCCGGCCCGGAACCGTCGTTCGCAGTACCAGTTTGGTCTGCTCTTGCCGAGGGGGCCACGCGGCGCCATCGATCTTGGGGGTGGCAAGACGCTCTCGCGCGGATCGATCTCGCTGATCCCGCCCACCCGCCTGATCGCCGAGCCCATCGAGACGCACACCGTGGACGGCGTCGAGATCGTGTTTCAGCAGGCGCCGCAGACGGAAGCGCCCGCCGAGATGCACCTGTTCTTCCCAGAGCAGCGCGCGCTCAATCTCGTCGAGAACGCCACCCACACCATGCACAACATCTACCCAATCCGTGGGGCGGAGGTTCGGGATGCCAACGCCTGGGCCTACTACCTGAACGAGGCACGCGACCGGTTCGGTCGGCAGGTTGACGTGGTGTTCGCGCAGCATCAGTGGCCGGTCTGGGGCAATAGGCGCGTCCTCGACTATCTGGCGAAGCAGCGTGACGCGTACAAGTACCTGCACGACCAGACGCTGCGGCTGGCAAATCACGGGTACAAGGCGGACGAGATCGCCGAGCGGCTGGCGCTCCCGGCGAGCCTGGAGCGTGTCTGGCACGTTCGGGGTTACTACGGTGATCTGAGCCAGAACGTGAAGTCGGTCTACCAGAAGTACCTCGGCTGGTACGATGGCAACCCGGCCCATCTCAATCCGCTGCCGTCCTCGGAGTGAGCGCGCAAGTACGTGGAGTACATGGGCGGCGTCGAGCGCGCCATCGAGCGGGCGCGCGCGGACTACGCACGCGGCGACTACCGCTTTGTGGCCGACGTGATGAGTCAGGTCGTCTTCGCAGAGCCATCGAATGCTGAGGCGCGCAACCTGGGGGCCGACGCGCTCGAACAACTGGGGTACGCTGCCGAGTCGGGTGCGTGGCGAAACGCCTACCTGTTCGGCGCGCAGGAGCTACGCAACGGTTTGAGCGGTCCTGCCGGCCGCGCGCTGCCGAACCCGTTCACGCTGCGCTCGATGCGTCTTGACTCCGTCTTTGACTACCTCGGGGTGCGCCTGCACGGCGAGAAGGCCGAGGGACGGACCAGCGTTCTCACCTGGACGTTCACCGACCTGGGCCGCAGCTACGTCACCAACTTGAGCAACGCAGCCCTGACCACGCTGGCCGACCGCACGGCAGAGGACGCCGATGCCACCGTGACGCTGGAGCGGGAGACGCTGACGCGGCTGATCCTGGCCCAGGTGACTGTCGAAGAGGCGAGCGCCCAGGGGCTGCTCACCGTCCAGGGCGATGCTGGCAAGGTCGTGGAGCTGTTCGACCTGCTGGACGACTTCTCCACGATGTTCGAGATCGTGGAACCGAAGCCGAGCCTGTAGTCCGCTGGCCCGCGGTGTCTTCCTCTCCTGTTGGAGTAGCAGGCCGATTGCATGCTGGTCTCGTCGTGCAGCGACGTCGGGGCTTGAAAGCCCCGCCTACGATCCTGCAGTCGCTGCGCGACGCTCCAGTCGCCCCAGTGCCTGCCGTTCCCGGCGTCCGTCGCGCAGCGACTGAATGCGTGTAGGCGGGGGTTTCAACCCCCGACCGCCCGTTCCATGATGCTTCGGGGACACCAACGAACATGCAATCGCCCTGGTTGGAGTAGGCGGGCCGGAAGCGAACGTCTGCGACCCCGACCCGCGCCAGGATGCCAGCTGGGGCCGCCGCCACTGGAGCCAGGGGCCGGCATGAACCAGCGTCCCGTGCGGTGGGTCGCTCCATCGTGGCGGACGGTGCGATCTTCGCGGTGGGGTGCAGCCGCACCGGTTGCTCCACGCGTCTACAGGTCGGGGTCATGGCCCTCCAGATGCCCGCGACGGTATCGTCCCACCGGCGGCCCGGCGCCGCCCTCTGGGAGGCAGCATGCGAGAGAATCCCGTCAAGCGCACCATCGCCAGCGGCGGCGTGGCGTTCGGGACGATGGCGTTCGAGTTCAACACCACCGGCCTGGCCCGCCTTGCGGCCGGGGCCGGGGCCGAGTTCTGCATTTTCGACCAGGAGCACACCGGCTGGAGCGTCGAGACCATCCGGACGCTCGTCGCGACCTCCGGCGGCACCGACCTCGTGCCGATGTGTCGCGTCCCGACCACCCAGTACCATCTGATCGCGCGGGTGCTCGACGTCGGCGTGCGCGGCGTGATGGTGCCGATGGTCGAGAACGGCGCGCAGGCAAAGGTGATCGCCGATTCGGCCAAGTACCCGCCGACCGGCAGGCGCGGTGCGGCGTTCGGCGTGGCCCACGACGACTACGCGGGCGGCGCGCCGGCCGACAAGATGCAGAGCGCCAACGACGAGCTGTTGCTGATCGCGCAGATCGAGACGCCGGGCGGCGTCGAGAATGTCGAGGAGATCCTGGCCGTGCCGGGCATCGACGTGGTCTGGATCGGCCACTTCGACCTGACCAACTTCATGGGGATTCCGGCCCAGTTCGAGCACCCGCGCTACCTGGAGGCCGTCAGGAAGGTCGTTGGGGCGGCCCAGGCGGCCGGCAAGACGGCGGGCATCATGGCGGGCAGCGTGGCCGATGCCCAGTGGGCGCTCGACCAGGGATTCCGCATCGTGGCCTACTCGGGCGACCTCTGGCTCTATCAACTGGCGCTGCGGGAGGGGCTGGCGCAGATCCGCGCCCACGCCCGGGCATAGCCAGGAGTGGCAACGGCCGGGCTGCGCTCGGTACGCTCCCCCGTGAGCACGAGAGCGGCTCGCCGGCCCCCGGTCCCCTGACGGAACACCGGGCGCCCGGCGGCCGTGTCCAGAAGTGGGAGCCAGGCATGTCCAGCACCGTCTACGCCGGCGTCTTTCCGATTGCGCCGACGCCGTTCCTCGACAATGGCGACCTTGACCTTGAGGGCCAGAAGCGCGCCATCGACTTCATGATCGCGGCGGGCGTCAACGGCATCTGTATTCTCGCCAACTACTCCGAGCAGTTCGCGATCACCGACGACGAGCGCGAGCGGCTCACCAGCCTGATCCTCGACCACGTTGCCGGTCGCACGCCGATCATCGTCACCACGACCCACTTCAGCACGCAGATCGCCGTCGAGCGCAGCCGCCGCGCCCAGGCGGCCGGCGCCTCGATGGTCATGATGATGCCCCCGTACCACGGCGCGACCATCAAGGCCGACGAGGCTGGCGTCCGCCAGTATTTCGAGGCCGTCGCCGACGCCATCGACATCCCGATCATGATTCAGGACGCGCCCGTCAGCGGCGTCGCCCTCTCGGCTGCGTTCCTGGCGGGCCTCGCGCGGGACATCCCGCAGGTGCAGTACATCAAGGCCGAGATGCCCCAGGCGGCCGCCAAGCTGCGCGCCCTGATCGAGCTGGCCGGCGGCGCCCTGCCGGGACCGTTCGACGGCGAGGAGTCGATCACGCTGATCCCGGACCTGGACGCCGGGGCGACCGGCACCATGCCCAGCGCGATGATCCCCGATGCGCTGCGGCTGGTCTGCGACCGCTACCGGATGGGCCAGCGCGACGCCGCTGTGGCAGTCTACGAGCGCTGGCTGCCACTCATTAACTACGAGAATCGGCAGTGCGGGCTGCGTGCCACGAAGGCGTTGATGAAGGAAGGCGGGATCATCAAGAGCGAACTCGTGCGGCACCCGCAGCCGGCGCTGCACCCGGCAACACGGGCCGGGCTGGTGGACCTGGCGAAGCCGCGCGACCCGATGATCCTGCGCTGGGCCAGGTAGCCCGTCGGCCTACTCGCCAGGAGAGCCTGTGGGGCGGAAGCGGGCACGCACCTGCTCGTATTCTGCCCGCAGATCCTTGTCGCGGTGGTAGCCGCGCTCGGTGATCAGCGTCAGGGCCTCCTCCGCGACTGCAAGGTCGGCTGCCGTCGCCTCGGTCAGCAGGCTGTGTAGGTCGATGATGTCTTGCGGCCGGGTGTCGTCGTTGCGGGAGAGCACCTTCAGCGCGATCAGGTGCCCGATGCTGGCGACCGGAAGCCGGAGAGTCCTCGTCACATCTACCTGCGTGGCTGCGGCGACAACCTCCGGCTCGATGCCGGCGAGGCGAACAGCAAGTCCACCACCTCGATCATGGCAGGATCGGCGGCGAGTGCCAGGCGTACCGTCGCCAACCTGCCGGTTGCGTCCCGCTCCAGCAGACTGACGATGCGAAAGGTAGACGCCGTGAGCCTGAGCACCAGTTGCTCGGCACGGCGGTCATCGGCGACGGCGACCGCAAGGTCAACATCCTGAGTGAATCGAGGCACAAACCGCGCAGACACGGCAAGGTGAAGCATCCGCTCCGGATCGATCACCTTGTTGACCGGGGCCACGCGGCTGGCGTGCCGCTGCTGTCTCCATCTCGCGCTTCGGGACGATGGAGAAGCCGCTGCTCAAGCCGCTGATCGATCTGCGCCTCTGTCTCCGCCGGGAATCGCCGGGCAAGGCTCTGGCGCAACATCTGCATGCCAAATTGCCGAAGCCCGAGTGCCGTGCGAAGTCGCTGTGCGATGAGGCTGTCCGGACCAGCGTCTGAGGCCATACGTGATTGTACCAGTGCTCGCGGCCCGAGCACTGCCCCTCGGCCCGGCCTCCAGGGTCGCGGCCATCAGGCGCATGAGCGGCTCAAGCGTACGCTTCATGGGCGGCCCGATCTTGCGGAATCCTGGCGGTGCAAGCGCTTGCAGTTGTCAGATGGTGCATGCGGATCGTCTGTAGCCGACAGTTGACAACGGCTTGCCAAAACACCATAGTCACCGGCACATCGTGTCGTGTGTGTGGGCAGGAGAAGGGGAACACTCCAGTGCTGGAGGTAGACAATGGTGGTCGCTGACCGGAAGTCGACTCGTCTGGAACGGCTTGAGCCGCGCGCGCTGAGCCGTCGGATCGTCGATCAGCTCAAACGTGTGATCATCGCCGGTGAGCTGCGGCCGGGCGACCGCGTGTTGGAGACCGAGCTTGCCGAACAGCTCGGCGTCAGCAGGGGGCCAGTGCGCGAGGCGTTCCGCCAACTGGAGCAGGAGGGGCTGCTCGTCAGCTACCCGCACCGTGGCACGTTCGTGGCGACGGTCCCCGAAGACGAGATCGAAGAGGTCTATGCGCTGCGGGCGCACCTTGAGGCGCATGCCGCTCGGCGGGTGGTCGTCGAACGGCGCGACGAAGCGCTTACACTGCTCGGCGATCTGGTCGACCAGATGCTGGAAGCTGCGGCCGCGCGTGACTTGCCGGCCGTCGCCGATCTCGACCTTCAGTTCCACGACACGCTGCTGGAGCTGTCGGGCTATCAGGGGCTGCACCGCATCTGGCGCAGCATGGATGGCCTGGTGCGGGCACGCACCTACGCCACGCTGGCCCTGCCCGGCCGCGAAGAGCTGATCGAGTACACGGCGAAGTCGCACCGGCCCATCGTCGAGGCGATCCGCTCCGGCGATGTCGAGCGGGTGGACGCCGCCGTCAAGCACCACATCCACGAAGTGCCCAGCTTGATGGCCGGCAAGCTGCCGGCCGACGCCAACGCCTGACACCCACGATGTGACCGGGGATCACGTTGCCGGCTGCCGGCAACGTGATCCCCGGCCGGCGCTTCTTCGGTACCCTCTCTCTGCACCGGACGCCGCGATGTGCGTTCGCTGGGCTTCGCGGGCGGCCTCCCGTCCAGGGATGGCTCAACGCCCCGGCCGGACTCTGGGGAGAGCGTATGACTGTCACTGGCCGGACTGTCACCGAGACCATCGACGTCTCAACTGAGAAGCTGCTCGAGATCCACGCCTCGATGGCTCGCATCCGATCCTTTGAGGAGCGGATGCGTGAGATGTTTCTGGCGGGCCGCTTGCCGGGCTTTGTCCATCTCTACGTGGGCGAGGAGGCCGTGGCGTCAGGCATCTGTGGCGCGCTGCGGCCCGACGACTACATCGCCTCGACCCATCGCGGGCACGGCCACGCGCTGGCAAAAGGCGCCCGCATGGATCAGATGGCCGCCGAGATCATGGGCAAGTCGACCGGCATGTGCGGCGGCAAGGGCGGCAGCATGCACGTGGCCGACTTCTCGGTCGGCATGCTCGGCTGCAACGGGATCGTGGGGGGCGGTCTGGGGCTGGTGGCCGGCGCGGCCTTCTCCGCGAAGTACCGGGGCACCGATCAGGTCGCGGTGGTCTTCTTTGGGGATGGCGCGTCCAGCAAGGGGCAGTTCCACGAGGCGCTGAACTGGGCCGCCGTCAAGAAGCTGCCAGCCATCTTCGTCTGCGAGAACAACCACTACGCCCAGTTCACCGATCCGCAATTCACCATCTCTGTCGAGAACATCGCCGACCGGGCGGCCGGCTACGGCGTCCCTGGCGAGGTCGTAGACGGCCAGGACGCTGTGGCCGTCCACCAGGCGGCGCGGCGTGCCGTCGAGCGGGCGCGGCGCGGCGACGGCCCGACGCTGCTGGAGATGAAGACCTACCGCTACTACGGCCACTACGTCGGGGATGCCGAACGCTACCGCGCGCGCGAAGAGGTCGCGGAGTGGCGCGGGCGCGATCCGCTGCGGCTGCTTGAGGCTCGTCTGCTCGCCGAGCAGCGCTGCGACCAGGAGGCCATCGACGGCAACCTGAAGGCCGCCGAAGACGAGATGGACGCCGCCGAGCGGTTCGCAGTCGAGTCGCCGCTGCCGCCGGCCGAGGACGCGTTTCGGGACGTCTACGCGCCATCACTGGTCACCGAGGAGAAGCCGGGCGGCGAGCCGCGGACGCTCCTGTTCGGCGAGGCGACCCGTGAGGCGATGCGCTCGGCGATGGAGGCCGACAAGAACGTCGTCGTGATGGGTGAGGACATCCACTGGGGCGGCAACTTCGGCCAGTTCAACGGCCTGTATGACGAGTTCGGCGCGGAGCGCGTGGTCGACATGCCGATCTCCGAGCCGATCATCGTGTCGGCAGCGCTCGGCGCGGCGATCACCGGCCTGCGCCCAGTTATCTCGATGAGCTTCGTGGACTTCACGCTCAGCGCCGCCGACGAGCTGCTGAACCAGGTGGCGAAGATTCGCTACATGTTCGGCGGGCAGATCCGCGTGCCGCTGGTGTTCCGGGCGTCGGATGGCGCGGTGCGGCAGGCGGCGGCTCAGCATTCGCAGTGCCTCGAAGCGATCTTCGCGCATATCCCGGGGCTGAAGGTGGTGGCCCCATCCACGGTGGCCGACGCGAAGGGGCTCCTCGCCGCCGCCATCGCCGACGGCAACCCGGTCATGTACCTGGAGCACAAGCAGCTCGGTCCGGGGCGCGGCCCGGCTCCGGCCGGCGAGCACGTCATCCCGATCGGCAAGGCGAAGGTCGTGCGTGAGGGGTCCGACGTGACGGTGGTCACCTACTCTCGCATGGCGATCCTGTCGCAGGAGGCGGCCGAATCGCTGGCGGCCGAGGGCATCAGCGCCGAGGTCATCGATCTGCGCTCGCTGGCGCCCATCGACTGGGAGACCATCGGGGCGTCGGTTCGCAAGACACACCGCGTGGTGGTGGCCCACGAGGCGTACGAGTACGCCGGTCTCGGGGCGGAGATCGCGGCGCGCATCGGCCGCGACCTGTTTGACGAGCTTGATGCACCCATCGAGCGCGTCGGCGCGAAGCACGCCCCGATGCCGTTCAGCCCGCCGCTGGAGAACCAGATTCTGCCGAACGTGGACGACATCCGCGCCGCGATCCGGACCGCCGCCGGGTAAGCCAAACGACCGAGCAGTTCACGACTGTCAGTTCATCGTCGCGGGTTGGCCGACGTGCATAGAATCGTTCTCGGAGGTGGAACCGCGAAGGTCGCGTGCTCATCACGCTCGACAAGGATTTCGGTGACTTGATCGTGCGCGACGGCCGTCCGCACGCGGGGCTTTTGCGCCTCGTGGTGGACTCTGTCGTCGAACAGTCTCAGATGATCTTTGATGCGATACGACTGCATCCAGCCGATGTCGAAGCTGGCTCGCTCGTCACAGTGGAAGAAGACCGTATTCGTGTCCGGCCGAAGTGATCTGTGGGTTTCGTGAAATAGCTAGACCGGGGGCGCGGACGGCGGTATCCTGACGCGGCCATCACCAGACGTGAAGGCAAGATGAAGCCGTGGCCGGCGGTCGCCTGCTGCGCCTCATCTGCGAGATCGGGGGACCGCTTGGACTGGCTCACCGGCTGGATGTCGAGTCCCGAGGCATGGGTGGCGCTGGCAACGCTGACGGCGCTTGAGATCGTCCTTGGCATCGACAACATCGTCTTCATCTCGATCCTCTCCGGAAAGCTGCCGGCCCATCAGCAGCGGAGGGCGCGCCAGGGCGGACTCGCGCTGGCGCTGATCTCGCGCATCTTGCTGCTGTTCTCGATCTCCTGGATCATGACCCTGAACACGCCGTTGTTCTCGATCTTCCACAGCGAGATCACTGGCAAGGGCATCATCCTCATCGTCGGCGGCCTGTTCTTGATCGGGAAGGCGACCTACGAGATCCACGAGCGGCTTGAAGGCGAGGAAGGCCACGGGAGCGGCGGTGCGACGGTCTCGCTGGCGGCCGTCCTGATCCAGATCCTGCTGCTGGACGTGGTCTTCTCCATCGACTCGGTCATCACGGCGGTCGGCATGGTGCGCCAGGAGTGGTCGGCCATCATGTACGTCGCGGTGATCGTCGCCGTGGCGATCATGTTGGTCTCCGCAGAACCCGTCAGCAAGTTCGTCAACCAGCATCCGACCGTCAAGATGCTGGCGCTGGCGTTCCTGATCCTGATCGGCATGACGCTGGTGGGCGAGGCGTTCCACTACGAGATCCCGAAGGCGGTCGTCTACGGCGCGATGGCGTTCTCCGTCTTCGTGGAGGTCCTCAACCTGCTGGCCCGCCGCAAGCGGGAGCGGGCTGTTCACCTTCGCCCAGCCTACGCCAAGGAGTACTTGGAGCCGGGCACCGAGACCGTGCCGGTCCCGAGCATGGTCAACCGGCTGCAGCCGGCCAGCCCGGTCGCGCGGGGTGGTGGCGGTGGCGGGCAGCGCGGCGGCAAGCGCCCCCGCAAGCGTCGGTAGGCAGCGTATGCCCACCGCAAGTGACGGTAGGTAGCACACGCCCTCCGCATGCGTCGGGCGCTGCCCGGGGTCTACTGGACCCGCACGCTCAGCGACGGGAAGACGAGCCGGTCGGGCAGGCGCGGCGCTCCGACCGGCCACGATGTGACCGCGAAGGGCGTCCCACTGCCCGGCTCGCGGACGCTCAGGCCGACCATGTAGCGTCCGAGGCCGTTCGGTGCGCGGAGCTTGAGCTCCGCCCGCGAGCCATCGGGAAGCAGCGCGCGCGTCACCGTGGCCTCGACATCCCGCGGGTTGGCGGCGTTGACCAGGACCGCCTCGACCTCCAGCGGGGTCACGAACGGCGTCTGGCCGGGGCCAGGGCGGCGGCCCTCGGCGCTCGGCGGCCCGAGCGCGACGGTCACCGTCACCCAGCCGCGCCGTCCCACGATGCTCGGCTCGACCGACAGGCCGCGGGCCTCCAGGTTGCCGGCAAACGACGGTGGATCGAGCGCATAGAGCTGGGCGTACGGAATGCCTGCGATCTCGACCTCGGCCAGCGGCGCGCGGGCGGCGATCGCGCCTTCCAGCGCCGCGCCGCCCAGGTGACGCTGCGAAGCGGCCACGTACCGCACGGCGTAGTCGGCGATGTCGTACTGATCCAGATCGACTGCCCGCCCCTGAATCTGGGCCTGGAGCACCTCGGGATACGGCGTCGAGACGGTCAGGAACTGGGCGTCGCCGCGCGCGTTCAGGACCGGTGCGAGCTGATCCAGCCCCTCGCCCCAGCCGACCGAGATGGTCGCGTCAGCAGTGCGTGCGCCGCCCAGCAGCGGGTTGTACGCCGCCAGCGGATAGGGCCAGACGAGCGCCAGCAGGGCGCACTCCACGGCTGCGACACCGCCGGCCAGGACGCCAGGAGACACGGCCCGCCAGCGCCGGCACACCTCCGCGAAACCTACGCCCGCCGTCACGATCAGGAACGGGATGGCCGGCAGGATGTAGCGGTCGGCCTTCTTCGGGAGCAGCGCCAGGACTGCCGCCAGCCCCAGGCCGATCAGCAGCGTGACGCCGATGCCGTCGCGCAGGCGCGGCGCTCGGAGCAGGAGCCAGAGCAGCAGCCCGACGATCGCCAGCGGGCTGAGCCGCAGCGGCAGCGCCAGCGCGTAGTAGAGGGGGCCGGGATCGGGGATCGGCGTGCCCAGGAAGAAGCTGCCGGCGTCCATCGGCGAGCCGCCCTTCTCCTGGGTGTAGACGGCCATCCGCTCGATGGCGCGGAGTGGACGCGCCCAGAGCGCCGGCCAGAGGGCGAACGCCACCGCAATGCTGCCCGCCAGCCAGGCGGCCAGCCAGCCAATCAGGCGGATCAGACGTCTGAGCATCGGCCTGGGCTTTCTCGCTGCGTCGTCTGACGCGTCGTCGGCGTGCCCCACGAGCAGGCCGGCGCACGCGGCCACCGGGACCGCCCCGAACAGGGCCAGCGCCGGCGTCTTGGTGAGTAGCGCCAGGCCGGTCGTGAGCGCGCTGACGGCCAGCGACCATCCGCCAGCCCGCCCCGATCCGAAGGCCACTGCTGACAAGACCGCCGCCAGCATCAGCTCAGCGAGCAGGGCATCCGTGCGAAGGATGCGACCGTGCGCCACCAGAAACGGCTCAAGCGCCAGCATCAGCCCGACGATTGCGCCGGAGGCTGCTCCCCAGAGCCGCCAGCACAGCAGCGCTGCCAGCAGCACCAGGGCCGCGTGGACCGGTGTCAGCAACGCCCTGGCCGCCACCAGCGTGTCGAAATACCCGGGGACGGCAGCGGCCCGCCGCGAGTCCGGACCCAGAAAGTCGCCAGCGTACGGGCGCAGACGGTCCGGGCCGAGGCTGAGCGCGACCAGCATCTGGACGGTCGCCTCGGGATGGCCGATCTGATAGACGCCCCACCAGTCGGCGCGCTCCAGCGCCAGCGCGACGTTGGCGCTCCGGATCAGGGTCAGGTCTTCGTCGGCGGTGGCGTGCTGGTCCAGGGAGAGCACGCGCGGCGCCCACGCCAGCAGGAACAGGGCGAGGACCGCCACCACCGGTCCAACGACCGGCAGCCTGCGGGCGTCCGGGCGTGTGATGGTCGTGGTGCGGGGCCGCGCGGCTGCCCGCCGCTGGGCTGCCGCCTCGCGGAGCAGCTGGCCGGGCGTGCTGTTCGACGGGCGGGTGGGCGTCGCCAGGGCAGTCTCCAACGGTTGCGGTGCGAGGCGCTGCGTCGTGCGGCGGCGCGCGGCTGACTGCCGCCGGTGGAACTGCCGCCGGTGGGACTGCCGAAGGATACACGCGCGGTCGGCCCGCCCGCGCCGATTGCCTGCTCAGGGCGCCCGGTCTACGCCGCGAGCTTCACCGTGGTGCGAGCCGGACAGCGATGGGGTGCGTCTACGTTACGCGGGACCGGCGCGGTCTGCATCCACCGCTTGATCGGCGGCGGGCAGGTGCAGCGGCCATGTTTCCGGAGGTAGACGCCGGCCAGCGTGGACCAGTTCAGCCCCGCCAGCAGCAGCCCGGCCACCACGAGCGATGTGCGCTGCCACCCCAGCGCATCCTGCGTCCTGCCGGCCGTCTCATACACCATGAAGGCCCAGGCCCCGAACGCTGCCAGCCACATCGTCGTGATCCAGATGAAGACGACGACGATGCGCCGCGTCAGGAGCGCCCACCGCTCGCGTTCGACGATCGCGGAGGGCAGCATCGTCAGGAGGGCGGCGAGGGACCAGAACCCGCCGACGTTGATGAAGAACCACCAGCCGCGCGGCCCCTCTCCCCACGAGATGAGCGCGCCGAGGGCAGCAATGAAGAGGATGGTGGCAAGTACGTACTTGCGGTAGTTTGAGACGGCCTTCTGGAGCTTCACGACCGTCTCGCGCGGATCGGCTCCCGAGTCAAAGCCCAGCCACCACGCCATGTCGAGCATCGAGCTTCCTCCCCGCACAGACTGGTGTGCACGCGCGAAGCCGGACCTGCGCGCGACCACGCTCCGTCCATCGGAATGCTGTCGTGTCCCAGCGACCCTGAATGCGTTTCAGTCTCTATAACGTGACGGAGTCACTTTCAGTGACGCATCTTCGTTGCACTTTGGTGATACGCTTGCCCGCCGCCGGCAGCGCCGAGCGCCCAATCGGAGTGACCAGCATGTCAACCTCCGCTCCCGACTATGCGAGTCTCGCCACCCGCGTCGAGCAGCTGGCCGCCGAGCGGCCTGACACCTATCGACGGCGATTGCTGTTCGTCGCCGGGCTCGGCTACGCGTACATCGCACTGGTGATCGCCGCGCTGTTCGGATTTGTGGCGCTGCTGCTGCTCCTCGCGATGTTTACTGTGGCGGATCTCGGTTCGTCATTCGTCGGGGGCGTCGTGCGCCATGCGCTCCTGATGAGCGCGCTGCCGGGCCTCGGCATCATCTACTTCGTGGTACGTGGCCTCACGGCTCGTGGCTCGGCGCCCCAGGGCCTCGTCATCGCCCGCGACCAGGCCCCCAGGTTGTTCGAAACCCTCGAGACCGCCCGGACGGCCACCGGTGCGCCGCCGATCCATCGTGTGGTGCTCTCCGACGAGTTCAATGCCGCCGTCTGGCGTCAGTCGCGCTTCGGCCTGCCTGGCTGGACCCGCAATCACCTCGTGCTCGGCCTGCCCCTGCTCGACGCACTCTCTCCGGATGAGGCCGTCGCGGTCATTGCCCATGAGTTCGGGCACCTTCAGGGTCGGCAGGCGAAACTGTCAGGCCAGATCTTCCGCGTGCAGGCGACCTGGATCTCGCTCCTCGATGGACTCGAACGCGGTGACCGAACCGTCCGGTTCCTCTTCCGCCCGTTCTTCAGCCGCTACGTTCCGTACTTCATCGCCTATGCGTCGGTTGCCGTCCGCGGCCACGAGCTGGACGCCGACCGAGTTGCCGCGTCACTGGCTGGCCCTCGGTCGCTCGGGGACGGTCTCACGCGACTGGAGCTTGTCGGAGCGCGCCTCGCCCGCGAGTTCTGGCCGAGCCTGTACGAGCGCTCGAAAGGGTCGCCCGATGCTCCCGAGACCGTCTTCACGGAGCTTTCCGCGGTCACTCGCGTAGCACCAGCAACCGGGCGGCGGGTGGTGACCCTGGACGACATCCTCGCGCAGGAGGGGGACGCCTTTGACACCCACCCGCCCCTCCGGGTGCGACTCGCCGCCCTGGGGCAGGATCCGCGAGTACCGCCGCCCATCGACGTCAGCGCGTCCGAGGTGCTGCTCGGTGAGTGCCTGCCGGCCCTGCGCGACCGGATGAACGCGACCTGGCGGGCCGAGGCGAGCGACTGGTGGCAGGAGCAGTACGCTGATGCCTGCGAACGGGCTGATGCGCTCCAGCAGCTCGAAGCCGAGGCCGCTGGGCGCGCCTTCTCGGTTCGCGAGCAGTGGGTCCATGCCTGTCTCGTCGAGTTGGTCCGAGGAGAGGGCGCAGCGCTTTCCGCGTTCCAGGCGCTCGTTCGATCTCGCCCGCGCGATGCGAAGGCTCATCTCAACGTCGCCCGTCTGCTGCTCGAGCAGGGCGATGTCGCCGGCATCGACTCGCTCGAAGTCGCCGTGCGGCTGGATCCGTGGCTTGCAGTGCCAGCCCTCGGCATCGTGTACGAGTACCTTGACGAGCGGACGTTTCCCGCCGAGCACACGCTCTGCGCTCGCTGGCTTGAGCGCGTTTGCCAGTCGCTTGAGCAGCACGCAGATAACCAGATCGCACCCCCGGATCGACAGCTCTATCCGCATGGCCTCTCTGACGTCGATCTCGCTCCGTTGATCGAGCTGCTGGACGGTTGTGACGCGGTTGGCGAGGCCTACCTCGTGCGGCAGGATTGGCCGGCGTTCCCGGAACTCACATGCTATCTCTTGGTCGCCGGCATCGTCCGCTCTGCGCGGCGCGACCAGGCGGCCGTGGACGGCGCTTACGTGGCGCTCAACGGCGCCCCCGAATTGCCGGCCATCACGTCCTTCTTGGTCGTCCCCGACGCGAAGGACGCCGTCCTCCGGCGTGTGCGCCAGTGCCCTGGCAGCACGATCTACCAGCGGACGGAGCGCGGGCAGCAGCGACGCGCAGCCTGACCGAAGTCTGACGCTGGTGGTCTGTCAGTCGTGAACGACCGGGACGGGTCACTAGAGGCCCATGTAGCGCGGTCGCTCGATGCGGACGCGCTCGATGCGACGGGTGTTCTCGCCGTCGCGGATCTCGACCTGGATCGTGCCGCGCCCGGCCACGTCGAACGGAACGTCCAGCGTGGGCGACGGCTCGAAGCCGCGCAGCCGCTCCTCGCCGCGTACCGTCCGTAAGCTGAAGGCATAGCGTGGATCGGCGAACTGGCCGGGCGGCATGCTGGCCTGCAGCTTCAGCACCAGGTCGCCGCTCGGCGCGCGGCTGGGCCAGAAGAGGACGCGCGGGCGGTCATTGGGGAGCACCAGCCAGACATCCGCGCTCAACTGGTCAGCGAGCGCCTGCCCGCCGACGGTCAGCTTCTCGACCAGCGCGCGCTCGCGGGTCAGGAAGGGGCCGCGTAGCTCGGCGGCGCTGGCGGGCGTGCGCTGGTAGTGGGTGCGCCGCAGCAGGCTCGGTCCGAGGACCGTGTAGTCGGGGAAGTTGGGGACGCCGGTGTCCTCGACATAGACGTCAGGGATCTCGTCCGGCGGGTACTTCTGATCGAGCACGGCGGCGGCTCGGGCCGGTGTTGGCGGGTTGCCGTTGAAGACGAAGTACTGCTCCGGGCGCGGCACGCGCAGCACCAGATCGGGCGGCGCTTGCTTGTTGTGCTGGACCACGTCCTGCATCTCGCCGACGAGGATCGCGCCGACGACCAGCGCCAGGGCAGCGCCAAGGCGGGTCGGCAGCAGCACGAAGAGGGTCGGGCCGAGCGCCGCCAACACGGCCACCATCTCGATCAGGTAGCGGATGTTATTGACAGAATAGATGCTGACGGTGTTCAGCGCGACAAAGTAGCTCAGCCCGACGATGGCCAGCCCGATGGCGTACCACCAGCGCACGCCGAGCCGACGCCGCGCGAAGGGCAGGGCCACCAGCGACGGCAGCGTCACCAGCAGGAACGACGCCCCCAACCCCGTGTGGTTGCTGTCGTAGCGATGCGAGACGTGCCGGATCAGTCCGGGCCAGTCGGTGTGGACGGTGATCGAGGCGTCCGGCAGGCGGAACCCGAGCGCCTGGGCCTGGCGGGTGAACCACGGGTCCAGACCGTCCTCGAAGCGATCTGGCAGCAAGGACGGCGGTGTCAGCACCTGGAGGCCAAGGGCCAGCGTGTTGAACTCCAGCAGGCGGAGGCGGTGCAGCGGTCCGGTCGCCGTGCCGTCGCGCTGGCCGAGCTGGAACTCCTGCCACTGCGGCGGCGCGATGACGTATCCACGAGAGACCATGTTCCGCAGAAGGAACGGCATCCCGACGAGCACGAAGATGACGGCGCAGGCGGCGAACGTCGGGATGGCACGCGGCAGGCGGCGGCGCACGGCAGCCCGCCCGAGCGTCGCCAGCCAGACCAGCCCCAGGCCCGGCATCACGAACCAGACGGTCGGCTTGGTGGCGAACGCCAGCGCCGTGGCCGTGGCCGCCGCCAGCAGCCAGCCGCGCTGGCTCAGCGCAAAGCCGCGCCGCAGGAAGTAGAGCGCCGAGACGATCCAGAGCGCGATGAACGTGTCGAAGTTGCTGGTGGTGGTGTGCAGCAGCAGCATCGGCATCGCCAGCGGCGTCAAGGCAGCGAACACCGGGTAGGGCTTCGGCCAGCCGAGGCCGCGGGCCAGGGCGTAGACGACGACGGTAGTGGCGCTGGCAGCCAGGAACGAGAACGGGTTGACCAGTACGTCCGTCCGCAGGAACAGCAGCTGGACCGCCACCACCGTCTGGTGGAAGTACTGCATGAACTCGTAGTAGTTCGCGTCGTTGAGGCCGAACGTGCCGTACTGGACGAACCGCACCGAGCGCGGCATGTAGTGGGTCAGGCTGTCGCCGACGTTGATGCCGGCGAAGAAGCTCAGGACGAATTCGGTGGCGAGCAGCAGACCGGCCGCCAGGATCAGGAGGGCGGCAGCCGCCCAGCCAATGCGGGAGGCCAGGGGAAGGCCCTCACCCCCCGACCCCCTCTCCCTGTGCGCGGGAGAGGGGGAGCTGGCTCCCCCTCTCCCGCGCACAGGGTGAGGGGGTCGGGGGGTGAGGGCCTTCCCAGCCCGGGCGGTGACGGCCCCCCTTCCGAGCGTCGCAGCCGCGCCGCACACCGCTGCCGCCACCACCCACGCTCGCTCGCTGCCGAGCAGCACCACCAGCGACAAGACCTCGGCAGCCGTCGCGAACGTGGCGAAACCGAACGTCAGTGAGGCCAGGAACAGATCGAGGCGGGTGCGGGCCGGCACGATCGGCGAGGCCAGCCCGTGCCCGGCCAGCCCGAAGCCGCCGACGACCACGGCAAACCCGAACATCGGGAGATCGAGCAGCAGCGCCAGCACACCGCTGGCGAGCAGCAATCCGAGCGGAATGGCCAACTCGCGGTGCAGGAGGGGGGCGGTCAGGCGTGTCACAGGAGGCGAATGGTAGGGCCGAAGCGCCGATCAGGGCAACGGGTGCGGGCCGACCCTCAAGGCAATCGCATGTTGATATCGTCGTGCGTCGTCGTCGGGGCTTGAAAGCCCCGCCTACCATCCTGCAGTCGCTGCGCGACGCTCCAGTCGCACCAGTGCCTGCCGTTCCCGACGGCCGTCGCGCAGCGACGGTGTGACTGTAGGCGGGGACTTCAGTCC